>CALBJU010000374.1 GCA_937893205.1 uncultured Bacteroidota bacterium | reverse complement strand
TCTTGAACGCTGCGAACCGACTGGCCAACCATCGCAGGGCTGAGGGTCTGGACGTAAGTGTGGTCACCCAGAGGGAGGTATTCAACGAATTTTCGGGCGGCGTTCCAGATATGCGAGCGGTTCGCGACTACATGAAATTTCTGTACGACAGGGCCCCTGGCCCGAGTCAGATGCCGGATTATCTTCTGTTGTTCGGCGATGGGCACTACGACTTTCGCGGATTATCTGGTTTCCCGACCCCGCTGGCAAACCTGATTTTCCCGTATGAGACCGAGACATCCACCAATACCGTTGCGTCCTACACATCGGACGATTACTTCGGGCTGCTGGATGACGACGAGGGAATCTGGCAGTTCACGACCATAACGGGGACGACCACAGAGAGAGTGGATGTCGGGATTGGTCGTTTTCCGGTCCAGACGCCCAGCGAAGCTGAACTGATGGTCGACAAAGTCATAGCCTATGACAGTCCGGATACGTACGGACCGTGGAGGACCACCTACCTCGCCGTTGCCGACGACGGTCCAACCGGATTGACGGGACTTGACAATCAATACGATCTACATCTAACGAATATCGATCAGGTTACGGAGGTCATCACGGACGAGGTGTATCCCGAGATCAACATGCGCAAGATCTACGGGGAAGCCTATGACCGGGTCTTTCTTAATGGTTTCAGGCTTCCAGACGCCACTCGGGCGATTCTGGAGGCACTTGATCGGGGTCTGCTCCTGTTCAACTACAGCGGACACGGCGGTCCGAATGGTCTGGCCCAGGAACAGATGTTCACCAAAGACCACGCCCGTGCGCTCACAAATGGACATAAGCTCCCGCTATTTATAACGGCAACCTGCTCGTTTGGATGGTGGGACCTGGAAGGAGAGCAAAGTGCAGGAGAGGAGCTGTTGCTGAATCCTGATGGAGGCGCGATTGCTGTTCTCACAGCGGTTCGATTAGCGTATACCTCTTCATCGCCGACTTCTCTGAACGCCGGACTGAACAGGGCGCTGAATCAACAACTCTTTATGCCCGATTCGGACAACTTGCCAAAACGTCTGGGAGACGCGTTGCGTGAAACGAAGAACACCAATGTGGGTCTCCAGGGAAACAGCAGAAAGTTTAATCTGCTGGGAGATCCATCCATGCGCATCGGGCTGCCCGCTGGAAAAGCTGTTGTTACAAAACTCCTCCAGACAGACCTGGCGGCGGATACAGGGCAGATGAAGGCGCTCGACAGAGTCACGATAGAGGGCCAGGTTCAGACGATGGCTGGAACGCTCGATTCCGGTTTCAACGGGACGGTCAACGTAACGGTCTTTGACGCCGAGCGGCAAGTACCGATTCTGATAAATCGTTATCACCCGGAAGACTACTTCCGCCAGCGTGAAGACCTCATCTGGCGCGGTGATGTTCAGGTCGCTTCCGGTCAATTTACAGCCGAATTTGTGGTTCCAAAGGATATCAGCTACTCAGATCTGCCCGGAAGGATTTCTGTGTATGCCTCCAACGACCAGCTCCAGGCAACGGGCTATTCGGAGAATTTTCTGGTCGGAGGCACCTCTGACAACCCCCCGGACGATGATGTAGGACCGGAAATCAGCCTCTTTCTGAACAACACGGCGTTTGTGGACGGAGGCTCGGTGGACTCGAATCCCGAGCTGATCGTGCAGTTATTCGACGAATCGGGGATAAATACGGTTGGCGCGGGTGTCGGGCACGAGATGTTGCTCTCGATCGATGACGAGGACCAAAGTGCGCAAGACATTGGGAGTGCGTTCGTTGCGGATGAGAACTCGTTCCAGCGCGGCGAAATTAGATGGAATGTTACTGATCTGGAGCCAGGGGCACATTCGCTCAGCGTCAGGGCCTGGGATGTACTGAATAACTCGAATTCAGCCAATCTGTCATTTACTGTAGCGAATGATGAGGTATTGAACGTACATAATGTGTATAACTACCCGAATCCCATGAATCGGGAAACCCGGTTCATTTTCGAGCACAATCAACCCTCTGGAACTCCGGCCGAGGTCCAGATTCGCATATTTACGCTGAGTGGAAGGCCCATTCGTACGATTCGTACGGCGGAAGCTCTTCCAGAAGGCGTCCTGGGCAGTGGACCTTTACAGGTCTACTGGGATGGAAAGGATGATGATCTGGACCGTCCGGCAACAGGAGTGTACCTTTATCGGATCAGGATTGCTGTAGAGCAAACCAACGGTGAGCGTCAAGTAAGCGAACACGTTGAGAAATTAGTCATCATCCGATAGGAGAGCGATAGAAAGACAGTTACTGGAAATCACGTATTAGAAACATCGTGTGAACGAATTCACGTGATCCCCGACCATTTGCCTGGTCGGATTGACAGGACTTTTTTAACTTTCTAGCGTTAAGATGTACGAAATGAACAGGGGTAGTATGAGCACCTATTTCAACGGTCTCAGAACGAGGGGAACTCAACTCGTAGCGGTACTTTTAGGAGTTTTTATCGCATTTCCATTGGTTGCTGCAGCCCAAGTGGGTGGATCGGCAGTCGTTTTTCTCAAGATAGAACCGGACAGCCGTGCTTCGGGTATGGGAAATGCCGGTGTCGCGCTTGCGGATAACGCCAGTGCGATGTTCTGGAATCCAGCTGGACTGGCGTTCCAAACCGGCACAGAAGCTGCGATCACGCACTCGGCCTGGTTGCCGGAATTCAACGCGGATCTCTTTTACGAGTATCTGATAGCCAAACATCACATTCCTGGATGGGGAACGTTCGGTGCACACCTTACTTACCTGTTCCTTGGTGAGCACGAGGGACGTGATGCACAGAATAATCCGACCGGGACGTTCCGTTCCTACGATTTGGCCACGGGCATTTCCTACGGTACAAAGGTAAGTGAACGATTCGGAATCGGGACAAGTGTCCGATTCATATACTCCAACCTCGCTCCGGGCCAGGTAGTGGGATCCCAGAAAACGAAAGCCGGCGTTTCGACCGCTTTCGATATCGCAGGATTGTATCGCAGTCGCAAATTCGGAATGGGCGAGACCATGAAGGGACAATTGTCCTTCGGGTTCAACCTGGCCAACATGGGCCCGAAAATCCAGTATTCAGACAATGCCCAATCGGATCCAATTCCGACCAATCTCCGATTCGGATATGCCTTCAAGATGGAGTTTGATGAGTTCAACAGCCTGACATGGGTTACCGATTTCAACAAAGATCTGATTCACTACTCGACCGGCGATTCGACTAAATACGAAGCCGATCCTTTCTACAAGGCCATCTTCTCCTCCTGGCAGTCAATCAAAGTTCGGACCAATGCGCTTGCCGATGACGAAGCCCAGTTTGAGACACTCAGCATTATTGATCAGCTCACGATCGGTACGGGAGTCGAGTACTGGTACAATAACCTTTTCGCACTGCGCGCCGGTTATTTCTACGAAAATCCGAACAATGGAAATCGGAAGTACATGACGCTTGGGGCAGGTGTCCGAGTGAATATTATCGGGATCGATTTCTCGTACATTTACGCCGAACAGAACTCGCCTCTCGCGAACACTATGCGTTTCTCCATGCTGGTGAATTTCGAGAAGTAAGTTCATGAGTTGCGAATCGCTCCTCGGGTGATGGGTTGTCCCCTCACGTTCAACACCGCCACGTTCAACACCGTCAACACAGGTCTCCACGGCAATTTTCGGCATACCATGACGAGAATACTCGGCTTCGAGAGCAGCTCGTCTGTTGGTCGTGGCGTGTTCATGCTTCTGGTCTTGCTGCTTCCGGCTGCGTACGCGTGTGCTCAGATGAGGCCAGCGCCCGGAGTGATCGATGTGGTGGCCCTGCGTGTTGAGTTCCAACCCGATACGACCCGGTTCACAACTGGCGACGGCACGTTCGCCGGCGTGTTGTTTGAAGGAGTAGATCCACCGAAAATCGATCCGTTGCCGCACGATGCGGGCTATTTTTCGGCCCACCTGCGGTTTCTCGAGAATTATATCGGGCGCGTTTCTGATGGGAAAACCAGAATCAGGACCCATCTCTTGCCGGATGTAATTCGGGTGTCAGGAGAGATGGGGCTGTACAGTCCCACAGGTGAAGATTCGAATTCGGATGCTGAACTGCTGAAGCTGGTCTCGCTCGTTCAGGAAAGCTGGTCTCTGGCCGATGACGAGGGAGTGCAGCTGCCTGCTGGACTTGACCCCGAACGAACCGCGTTCATTCTGTTTCACGCGGGCATTGGGCGCGACATCGAGCTCGTTGGAACGACGCTGGACAAGACCCCTCAGGACTTGCCCTCGCTCTTTCTGAGCGAAGCCGCTCTGGATCGCCTCGGTGCTGGATCGATGACAGTGGGCGGTATCGAAATCCGCAACACGCTCATTATTCCAAGAACCGAGTCCAGATTGGGGTTCAATTTCCTGACTGAGCAACCGTTTCTCATTGAACTCTCTACGAACGGTTTGCTGGCAGCGAGCTTGCTGAACTACCTGGGTGTTCCAGATCTATTCAATACGGGCACAGGTGAGAGCGCAATCGGACCATTTGGTGTGATGGATGCGCTCGGAATATTCGCCTTCAGCGGGCTGTTTCCCCCAGAGCCATCCGCATGGACCAAAAGATTTCTGGGATGGGCGGATGTGATTGAAGATCCTGCACCCGAATCGATCGTTCGGCTACGCGCTTCCGGCGATCCGGACCTAAACGAGACAGCCCTGTTATCGATATCCGATGCGGAGTACTTTCTCATCGAAAATCGTCACCGCGATCCTGAAGGCGACGGCGTCCATTTAAGAGTCTGGGATGCTCAGGGAGAACGCGATGTCGTATTCGAAAATGCAGATCCGGAATTCAACACGCAGACAGTGGCGGCCTTCCCCGGCGGCGTTGTGGTGGATGTGGACAATTATGATTTTGCACTTCCCGGCGGAATTGACGAGAACGACAATCCGTTGCTCGGCGGGATACTCATCTGGCATATCGATGAAAATCGCCTGCGCGAGGGCTTCGAAAACAACTCGGTAAATGCAGATCCTCTCGCACGGTCCATCGATTTGGAAGAGGCAGATGGAGCTCAGGACATCGGATTCTCCTCGAATGCCAGTATTTTCGGGCCTCGTTTCGACCTTGGTACACCGTTCGACTTCTGGTACGAGGGCAATCCCGTGAC
>CALBJU010000373.1 GCA_937893205.1 uncultured Bacteroidota bacterium | reverse complement strand
TTCGATTCTGATTTTGAGATTCAGCCAGGAGAAAAATGGCTCTCTCACGAGCATCCCCAGTCAGATTTGGCATCCTCCTCATGATTTCTTCGGCTGCCCTCCGAAAATCGTCGATCTCGTAGTAAACCTCAGCAAGCGCAAGCCCCATGTTGCTGGCGAACTCAGAGCCGGAAAACTGACTGTTCAGCCGTTCGAACGCGGCTGCGGCTTCGTCATATCGCCCCAATTCAACCTGGCTGTAGGCAATCGCGTAGGCGGCGCGTGGCGCAGTTTCAGTAGCGCCAAAATTCTGGACGACCCGCTCGAAGTAGGAGAGAGCCTCCCGATTCCGATTGAGCTGATGGGCCGACTCTCCCATCCAGTAGAGTGCGAGCGCCGATTGCTCCGCGGTAGGTGATCTCTCAAGTACCTGCTCAAGCGTCAGTATGGCTCTATCGTAATCCTCAGCCTCGAAAAAATATTTCCCGAGGGATAAGCGGGTGCCAAACGCAAAAGGATGGTGTGGATAGCGCTTGTCGAATTGTCGAAGCAAAGAAATTGCATCGTCCTCGCGGCCTAATGCCAGGTACGATTCGGCTTCGTAGTACATCGCGTCTGGGACGCGGGGGTGGGTGGCGTACTCGTTCTGGAATTGGCGAAAGCCGTGTGCCGCATTTGCAAACACATTGGTGTTGAACAGATGGAGGCTGGACTGAAACTGATCGTCGCCCGATCGATCTGTGGGCTGGGCAAGTGATAATTGTGAAAGAGCGAAGCACAGAACAACTGAACAAGTGGTGCTGACCGCAAGGCGAAAGAACGAAGTCGAATAGCAGGGGAATACCCTCATAAATACAATTGCCCTCATCAAGTGTATGCGGGTTGCGCAGACGGATCATTCCCATCTGGCCAAATAAATAATATATCAGACTAACACAGCCAGTGCACGGCTCCCCTTAACCCCTGTATTGTCGCTACGTTTCATTTGAAGACACGGGAAACAGGTAACTGGATGACGGTAGACTTATCTTCAGCGGGTTTTTTCACCACAGTCCGATTACTATGAGTGTACTGGCCGTAGGCACCGTTGCTTTTGACCGAATCGAAACGCCAACAGGAATGCGTGATAGAGCGCTGGGAGGCAGCGCCATGTATGTGACCATGGCCGCCCGGTATGCTTGTGAGGATGTTCGATTGGTAGCGGTGATCGGAAATGATTTTCCAGAGAAGTACACTGAGATCATGCGATCTCGTGGCATTGATCTGGACGGGCTGGAGTTACGATCTGATGGCCTGACGTTTGCCTGGGGAGGACGGTATCACGAGGACCTCAACACCCGTGATACGCTATATACCGACCTGAACGTACTCGCGGATTTCAAACCTAAACTTCCCTCTTCCTACAAGGATGCCCGCATCATTTGCCTGGGTAATCTTCATCCGGATGTTCAGCAGAGCGTGATGGATCAGGTATCGAAGCCAGAGATGGTCCTATGCGATACCATGAATTACTGGATCGATAAAACACCCGATGCACTGCGAAATGTACTGGCTAGAGTAGACTGTCTGGTAATCAATGATTCAGAGACTCGAGAGCTTTCCGGCTGCTCCAACCTGGTTCGGGCGGCGGGAAAGATCAGGGATATGGGTCCAGAAGTGCTCATTATCAAGAAGGGAGAGCATGGAGCACTGCTATTCGCAGGCGAAAACATTTTCAGTGTCCCAGCCTTCCCGCTGACGGATATCGCAGACCCAACGGGTGCAGGCGATGCCTTCATGGGGGGTCTTGCAGGATATCTCTCCGGATGCCGCGACCTCGATCTGGACGCACTCAAGAGTGCACTGGTCTACGGGAGCGCGGTTGCGTCGTTCACAGTGGAGAAATTCGGTCCCGAAGGCCTGTACGATCTGACAACCAGCGAAATAGAAAAACGTGTCGACTCTTTTCGGGATCTGACGACCATCCCGATTTCAACGTTGTCGGGCTATTGATTCATCATGTTGAGATGAGCTCGGGCCGTAGGCACCCACGCCTGCTCGATTTGGGACGCCGAAACACCGAAAACGTCTGAAAGCCGGCGAACCTCGCTGCTCGATAGATTGGCCAGTATTTTCAGCGATGTGTAGCCAAGGTCAAGGAGGACGTCGAAATCTGCCTCAGGGAGCTGAACAATTTCCCGGACAGTTTCACTCTCACTCATTGGCAGAGCCGAATCGGCTACCTGGGCCACGGGGGATCGTCTCTCGATAAACGTGGAGACAGCTTTGAACTCAGGAAGAATTTGCGGGCTTGTCCCTGATCCTGCGCTCCGTGGTTGCTCGCCAGTGCCAGCACGAGGGGCGTCGTCGTGGATTGCAAATCCGTTCTCAAGAGGGACATTGCGGCGTCTTCTCGCAGCCATGGACTCCTGATCCATTTCCGGAGTCTTGGGTTTCCTCCGACGTGTTCCGTTTCGTGGCTCGGGGGTCCAATGAAAGCTCAACTCGCCAGCTTCAAGCCCCTCATCAGGCTCGGTTTCTCGAATGTCGTCTGACAAACGTTCAAGGTCGAGATTGGAATCTCGATCCAATATTTCTGGGAATTCGAAATCGTGATCCACCGGTGGCTCCGGATCGCTTTCCAACTCGGAAACAACAACTGGCGCGAATTCACTTTCGTTGGCTGATTCCTCTTCGACGCTTTCTTCGGGGATCTCAAGAGTTTCAGCCGGAGAAGGATCTTCGCTCAGCACCTCCAGAAGATCTTCGTTGCTCTCAAGAGCTTCGATCACAGGAATATCGCTATGATCCAATTCGGTAAAACTAACAGCGTCTCCCTTTAAGCGACCAACTTCCTCTTCAAGAGACTCCTTTTCAAGGCGCAGAACATCGAGATCGAGTTGTGTGTCCTGCTTCATTATCGACAATTCAAGTTTTTTCTGCTCCAACTCCTCGCGCAAGATCAGATTCTTGCTTTCCTGTTCTCCCTGGGCCCGGTGGATGCGTGAAGTGGACTCCTGATAACGTTCTCGCTGCTCGGCAACACGACGTCTCTGAAGGGTCTTCTCTTTCTCCTCTACATCCTGGAA
>CALBJU010000372.1 GCA_937893205.1 uncultured Bacteroidota bacterium | reverse complement strand
CTACCATTCAGTTCTCGGTATGGAGGCGCTTCGAGCGACCGCCACGCCCGCATCCAACGTGGCTCAATTGATGATCGGTCCCGTCGGTGCATCCCTTATCGCACTGCTGGCCATCGTTTCAGCAGTGTCCAGTATTAACGGGACGATGCTCTCAGCTTCGCGCGTCTATTACGCGATGGGGCGTGACGGTATCTTTTTCAAGTCGTTTGGCCATATCCACGAACGTTTTCGGACACCTACGCGCGCAATTATGGCACACTGCGTGTGGGCCGGGGTGATACTGCTCGTCAGGGGCTCCTTTGAAAATATTGCCGCCGGGATGGTGTTCGCGATCCTTATTTTTTATACGATGACGACCCTTGCGCTCTTCAAGTTTCGCCGCGAAAAGGTTGGTGAAACGGAAGGCAAGGTTTTTAAAATTCCTCTCTATCCTCTACTCCCCATCGTCTACCTTTGCGGCGTAGTTGGTCTGCTGCTTCTCCGCCTCACGTTTGAGTGGGAGAAATCAGCAGTTGATCTGGCATTTGTTCTCACGGGCCTCCCGGTATCCTACTTCTGGCTCAAAAAGAAGCGTGGTAATGCTCCAGACGTTTGATCCACGAAATCAAGATTTGATCGTCAACATCAATGGCGACCTGTTGCATCGTGATGAGGCGGGTGTCAGCCCGTTTGACAGCGTCGTACAGGGCGGAGACGCGGTGTGGGAAGGGCTCAGACTGTACCAGGGCCGTATTTTCAAGCTGATTGAGCACCTGAAACGACTGCGAGGATCGGCGAAAGCCCTTGCCTTCAGCGAGATTCCGACATCGGATGAGCTGATAGAAGAGATTCGGCGCACGCTGGAAGCCAATCAGATGCAGGATGGCGTGCATATTCGGATCACCCTCACGCGCGGCGTCAAGATAACCTCGGGTATGGATCCGCGGCTCAATCAGTCGGGACCAACTCTTCTTGTGCTCCCGGAGTGGAAGGAACCCGTCTATGATCGATCCGGATTGGAGTTCATGACGTCGTCGATCCGTCGATTTCCACCCGATTGCATGGATCCCAAGATTCATCACAACAATCTGATTCAGTCGATACTGGCCAAGATCGAAGCCAACGCAGCCGGGGCAGATTCGGCCCTGATGTTGGACAGAGACGGTTTCATCGCGGAGGCGAACGGAACTCACGTGTTTCTGGTGAGCGATGGGGCCGTTTTTACGCCGGCAACAGACGCCTGTCCGGAAGGCATCACGCGCTCGGTGGTCATTAAGCTATGCGAGCAGCAAGGGATTCCCATTTCAATTGGTCGCGGTTCGCTGGCCGACGCCTATCGAGCAGATGAGATGTTTTGTTCGGGCACCATGGGAGAATTGGCAGCGGTAACCGTACTGGACGGACGCCCTATTGGATCGGGAAAGCCCGGCCCGATGACCGCCCGTCTCTCAGATCTTTATAAAATAGAAACGGCAACCTCCGGCTACCAGATCGTGTAGATATCCTGGGACTCGACATTCATCGGGCCCTACAAATCTGCTTTCGATGCGAAGACGTCTTGTAGCGATATTCATTTCCGGGTTGTTGGTCGTAGCTGCGAACGCACAGACCCTCGTGGCTGTCGATGACCAGTTGTCGCTTCACAACGGAGGTCAGTTGATCAACGGCGCGGAGGCCCTTTTACTCAACGATGTCCTTCCCGCAGACTCGGTTCAGATTGTCGTCGTCACCGAGCCCCTGCACGGCGCGTTGAGAAGGCTCGATGCCCACAATTTTGTCTACGAAGCCAATGCAGGATATGTCGGCAGCGATTCATTTGAATATCGAATACAGACGTTGCCGGTGCAGCACCTAGCGTTCCAACCGTCATTGTCGACGCTCGAGTTCGATGTATCCGTAGAAACCGTTCTTGGCACGGATGATGACAAAGAGGATCTGACCATTGTTGGGGAGGTCGAGCTCGATCTGGGAGTGGTCCCCACTGCTGTCGACTCTGTTCGGATTTTGGACCTGAGCATTCGAAATGAGTCGGCCTTTGGTCTTCGATTTGACTATGGGGTCGTCGTCACTATCGGGACCTTACGAATCAATGCTGATGCTGAGGCTGTTCAGCTCTTCATAGTAGAAGCGGGCGAAAAAGCGCCTACATCGGGCATTTTGAACGCATTCACCCAGTCGTTCAACCTGATTGGAGTCAACGTCGATACGATGCTCGATGGAAGCGGGCTGCTGAGCGGAGAAGTCCCCAGCGATCCCCAGTCACTGACGACGGAAACCAGAATTGATTTGACAGGAGCCACCATCGTTCAGGGTGAAAACATAGTGTTGTTACTTACAATTGATTCAGACTACTCATTCGATCTGAGTGGGAATGAGGTGGAGCTATCCATCTCTGGATCACTTCAGGCTTCAGGATCTTACGTTGCCCGGGAAGAATCAGGCGTTGCGACCGTCGCAATAGATGTCCATCAGGTCACCAGCAATGAATCCCACCGCGCAATACCCGACCAACTATCACTGTCGATGTATCCAAATCCGGCCCGGAATTCGGTTCGGATTGAGTTTGAACTTCCTCATCCCGCTCCTGCCCGAATCATGGTGCATGACGTTCTAGGCAGAAGAATATTCTCTGAGCGAATTTCGATTCGAGGATCCGGCCTACAAGGTGTGATTCTCGACACAAATTTCCTCGCACCCGGCACATATCTGGTCACACTCGTCCTCAATGACGCGAAAATATCCCGTCTGCTGCTCCGGATCTGACCCAACCTCGGTTTTTGGGTCGCATTGTGCCTCGTTATCCCCTACTTTTTCTGTCCTCACTTTTTTTGATTCACAGAACTACTTTTCGGCACAAATTTTCAACACAATGAGAAGATTTATTCTATTTCTTGCCGTCGCTGCTCTACTGAGCGTGACCTCACAGGCGGCTTTCGCACAGGGATTTGGCGGCGCAGTAGCTGTATCTGGCGAAGACATCATCGTTG
>CALBJU010000371.1 GCA_937893205.1 uncultured Bacteroidota bacterium | reverse complement strand
TGGGCTCTGGCCGATGTTCGCCTTCTGGGTCATTTCACGATTGGGATCTGCATCTCGCCAGGAGTCACCGCCATCGTCAGATCGATAAAATCCCAGATATCCAGATCCATCGGAATAGAATGCATACATCGTATTCGGTTTGGACTGGCTGATGTCGAGTCCGATCCGACCAATGGGCGCAGGTCTTCCGAATACGAGATGATCGTCAGGATCGGGAAGACCGCGCGTCTGGTCCAATAATTCCCAGTTTTCACCGCCGTCCGTGGATCTCCAGATGCCACTGCCTCTTCCGAAAAGTCTTGAACCCGTAGGGCGTCTTACCCGTTGCCAGGAAGCGGCAAAGAGAACGTCCGGATTGTCCGGCCGCATAACCAGATCGATTACACCCGTGGAATCGTTTATCGCAAGAACCTGGTCCCAGGTTACGCCGCCATTCGTTGATTTATACACTCCTCGATTTTCGCCCGGGAGGTAGTATGAACCAATAGCGCCCACCCAGACGATATCCGGATCGTCCGGATGAACAAGAATGCGGCCGATACTTGTGGTTGATTCCAGACCGACGGACTCCCAGGACGTCCCGGCATCGATACTTTTATAGACTCCCGCGCCGGCATAGTTGTTGACCGAACCGTTGGCTTCGCCCGTCCCCACGTAAATGATGTCCGGATTTGAGGGAGCCAGCGCCAGATCTCCAATGGTCAGAACGGGTTGATCATCAAAAATCGGAGTCCAGGAGCCGCCTTTATCCGTAGAACGAAAGACTCCACCCGTGGCCGCGGCCGCGTAGATGATATCGGAATTACGGGGGTCGAATGCTACATCAACGACGCGTCCACCAATATTTCCGGGCCCCGCAAATTCCCAGGCACCGGAAAGGCCACCTTTGGCGGCCGATTTCATGGCTTCCAGCTCCTTTAAAGCCCTGCTGTAGGCATCGGGAGAGGATTTGAAATGAGGAAAAGTTCGCTGCAGCCAGGCGTATTCGTTGGGACCTTCCTTTACCTCGCTCGTGATCTGAGTGCTGTGGGCGTCCTCAGGAGTGTGCTGTTTACACCCACCTGACATGAGTATCGCCAGAAAAACGACCGCAATCAGCGTAAAACGAGGAGACATGGGATGATTTTGGTACCGATTTGAGCTACAATAAACGAAGTTCGTGTGGTTTCGGCCTTCTTATTCAGCGTCAAAGGTTCAGATCGTAGTCTGAACAGCAGAATACACCTATTTTCAAGCATGCACATTCTTGCGACAGAGCGCGTCGGTCATCGTTTCGGACAACGGATTCTTTTCCGGCGCATGCACCTGGAATTCAGAGGGGGCCAGACTACTGCAATCACCGGTGCGAATGGATCTGGTAAATCAACACTCGTTCGGATACTGGCCGGCATACTTTGTCCCACGCGGGGCGATGTGAAGCTTCAGGTCAACGGTGGTTTGATAGAGGATCAATTGCGCCCGCTTTCGTGTGGCCTCGTTGCTCCCTATCTCAGTGTGTACGATGGATTCACACCCCGGGAGAACTTGAACTTTCTTGCAAGGGCAAGAAGGATGACCGACAGGGAAACAAGAATCGATAGCGTACTTAATCAGGTCCAGATTGTGTCGCGAGCAGATGACCCCGTTGATACTTTTTCCTCGGGTATGCTGCAGCGAGTCAGAATCGCATGTGCTCTGCTGTCCGATCCCCCGGTTCTACTCCTTGATGAGCCGACGGCAACTCTAGATGTGGACGGAATTGCAATGGTGAGGGAGGTCATTGATAGCGCCAGACGAGACGGAAAAATCGTGATTGTGGCTACGAACGAAAAGGAAGAAGCAGATCAGTGCGAACACGAGATCAACGTCGAAGATTACCGCTAGCAGGCTGACCGCCCGGAGTTCGTCTGAACATTTCTCGTCGAAATGCCACGACTGCGAGGGACACGTCATAGCCTTTCTCTTCCAGAACCCGCGCGGCTTCGTCCAGTGTCGAGCCCGTTGTCAGCACATCATCGATCAACAGTACCCGTTTCATTTCCCCCGAATGCGCCTGAAAGACGCCGCGAATATTTTCGGCCCGCGCATCTCCCGATACGTCACTCTGCGACGCGGTGAGCCGAGGTCGGGAGAGCAGATGCGTCTCGCAAGGTATCCCGAGAACGCTGGCAACGTGGGTAGCGATCTCCTGGGTGGAATTGATGCCGCGAGCTCTGATCTTGGTGCGATGTGTCGGAACCGGTATGCAGATTTCAATGCCCTCGAAGCGGTCCCGATTCCTGAGCCTGATCCCGAGCTGCTCCCCCAACATTCTTGCAGCATCTGGATCAGCCTGAAATTTCGCTGCGCGGTGGATCGCTCTGATGGGAGATTCTGTGCGGTAATAAAATTGTCCCGAGACCATCCTGCCCAGCGGCGTTCTGCCGGGCCATTCGCATTCGGGAATGACGCATTCCATAAGCAGCTTGAAGCAGGGAGCACAAAGGAGCCTCCCGTCGGCAATTCGAACCAGGCACGCCCTGCAGGAAGTGGGGAAAAATACCTGTAGAATTGCACCTGGCCACTGAATCAGCGTGTTTGTTTTCATCTGAGGTCGATCTCTGAAATGATGTAAGATTCCTGTGAAATGAGAGTTGGTGGCTGGTTTCCGGAGGGTGATGTCGTCGGTTATGCAACCCGAAATTCGTATACTAAAATGATAGGACGGCACCACTTTCTTCGAAAAATCGGCTCTCGGACGGCACATTCATGACGACCAGAAAACGTAAAGGCATGTTGATCAAGAACACCAATCCTCATACGGTGACGATCAAAATGACTACGCGAACGATTACGCTAGAGCCGGGAGATGAAGAGCTTATCACTGCCGAAGAGGTTCTGGATGACACGCTTCGAACCAATCTTCAGGTGAGGGGAGTGTCGATAGTGCGTCCCGCCCTCGAAGAAGAAGAAGCAGAATTGCGCGAGCGACTTTCGTAGGAGATTCAGCAGCCAAGGCCGGTTATCTGGCCTAATAAATTATGCGGATTTTAGCGCTCGAACCCTGGTACGGTGGTTCCCACAAGACCTTTCTGGACGGCCTGATTGCCCACAGCAGCCATCAGATCGATACCGTCACCATGTCGGCTCGCTTCTGGAAATGGCGGATGCACGGGGGAGCGGTCACAATGGCCCGAAAAGCGGAGCGCATGTACTCAGACGGGGACAAGCCGGATCTGATCTTCGCTTCGAGCATGGTAAATCTGCCCGCATTTCTGGCGCTGACGAGATTCGAGCTGTCGGGTGTACCGGTTGTGATGTACATGCATGAGAATCAGCTCACGTATCCTCTGCCCGAAGGCAATGAGAGGGATCACACCTACGGCTATATCAACTATCTATCCTGTCTGGCCGCGGATCACGTTCTGTTCAATTCGCAGTTCCACTACGACCAGTTTGTAGAGGCCCTTCCAAGTCTTCTCCGCCTTTTCCCCGACTACACGCATCTGAAAACGGCGCAGGAAATTCGACTTAAAAGTTCAGTCTTGCACCTGGGCCTGGATCTCCGGGCGCACGACAAGTATGCCTCGGCGTATGAAGGACACGCCTGGGGACCTGGGATGAAGCTACCGATCGTCCTTTGGAATCAGCGCTGGGAATACGACAAGGACCCCGAAGCGTTTTTCCGATTGATGAATCGACTGGACGATTCAGGACACAAATTCAGATTGATTCTGGCGGGAGAACACTTTGAAGAGCAGCCCCGCGAATTCGAGAAGGCCTTCGAGCGATATGCAGAGCGCATTCTGCATTATGGATACGCCGAAGATTTTGCGGAATACAGCAAATTGCTCCATCGAGCCGACCTCGTTGTATCAACGTCCATCCACGAATTTTTCGGCATTTCAATGTTGGAAGCCATCTACTGCGGGTGTCATCCCATATTGCCGAATCGCCTCTCCTATCCCGAGCTGATCCCCAAATCTCTCCACAGTCCGCTCCTGCACGCTCCAATACTGTATGAGGATGAAGACGAACTCTTTACGGTAATGACCGGAATTCTGAAGGGAGAAGATCGCCCTCTTCCCGTCAAAACGTTGAAGGAGATATCTGCCCACCTCGAGTGGAGCGAGCACGTGAAGCACTTCGACGCTCTGTTCGAATCGGTCGCGGCGGATCGCTAGTTGAAGGAAATCTACGTCGCGGAAGCCACCGGCGAAATCCACCTGGCGTGATTCGCCACGTGAGATTCGCCCGCTAGGTCGGCGTCAGTCCAACTACTGGGCCATGTTGTCTACCATCGCCTGGGCGAATTCGCTGCATTTCAAGAGCGTCGCATCGTCCATCAATCTTTCGAAATCGTAGGTGACCCGCTTCTGTCCGATCGTCTTCTCCAGGGAGGATATGATCAGATCTGCGGCCTCGTTCCAGCCCATATAACGGAACATCAGTTCGCCCGAAAGAATGACCGAGCCCGGATTAACCTTGTCCTGTCCGGCATATTTAGGCGCGGTGCCGTGGGTCGCTTCAAAGATCGATAACCCTGTGTCGTAGTTGATGTTGGCGCCCGGCGCAATGCCGATTCCACCTACCTGAGCAGCCAATGCATCCGAAATGTAGTCGCCATTCAGGTTCATGGTTGCGATCACTCCGTACTCTGCCGGGCGCGTCAGTATCTGCTGCAAGAAAGCGTCAGCAATCACGTCCTTCACCACAATTCCTCCCGGAAGTTTGCACCAGGGGCCGTCACCAATGACTTCAGCGCCAAATTCTTCTCTGGCAAGTTCATAGCCCCAGTCCCGGAACGCCCCTTCCGTGAACTTCATGATGTTGCCCTTGTGCACCAGCGTGACGCTGTCTTTTCCATGTTCGATGGCATGCTTGAGCGCAGCCCGTACTATCCGCTTGGTGCCTTCCGCCGAAATAGGTTTGATACCGAAGCCCGTGGTGTCAGGAAATCGGATTTTTGAGAAGTGATCCGGAAAGGAGGTCTTCAGAATGTCACTGAACCTGGCGGCTTCATCTGTTCCTTGCTCGAACTCGATTCCCGCGTATATGTCCTCCGCATTCTCCCTATAAATGATCATGTCGATCAAATCGGGGCGCTTGACAGGAGAAGGAACGCCATTGAAATAGCGCACGGGGCGAACACACGCATAGAGATCCAGTTTCTGACGGAGGGCCACGTTCAGTGAACGAAATCCGCCTCCAACCGGAGTCGTCAGAGGCCCCTTTATGGACACGAGGTGGTTTCGAATGGCATTGAGCGTGTCTTCGGGTAGCCATTCGCCGAAGTTCTTGAACGCTTTTTCGCCGGCGAAAATCTCAAACCATTCTATTCTGCGGGATCCGCCGTACGCCATCTCAGTGGCGCTGTCGAATACATTCTGTGCGGCTCTCCAGATATCCGGACCTATGCCATCTCCTTCGATGAACGGTATGATTGGAGCATCGGGTACGTTGAGGACACCGTCCGTGATAGTGATGCTTTCGCCATTGGAAGGGGTGGTCAGGTTTTTGTACATAGTTACGGGTGGGTGATGTTGAAAACTGGGAGAGCGGGACTCGAAGATCGCAATATTACAGGCGTCGAAAGATAGAACGAATTCTGAGATCCCAAACTTTCCAGGCGGCTTCGCGGACTATGGCCTTACTCATCTTGGAGCGACCTTCGGTCCGTTCAGTGAAGACGATCGGTATCTCAAGGATCTTGAAACCCTTTTTCCACGCGATGAAATTCATCTCGATCTGGAAGGAATATCCGTTGGATCGGACGCGATCCAGATCGATTGCTTCCAGAACTCGTCGGTGAAAGCATTTAAATCCGGCCGTTACATCCTGGATCTTGATACGGGTGATGGCACGGGTATAGATGCCCGCGCTGAAGGATAAAATCAATCTGGACAGCGGCCAGTTCATGATGCGGACGCCGCCGATGTACCTGGATCCAATCACAAGATCGGCTTCTCCAGCGCTGACGGGACCGGTTAATCGCTCCAGGTCGGCAGGATTGTGGGACAGATCGGCGTCCATCTCACAGATCAACTCGTAGTTGTTCTGGAGCGCAAATTTGAATCCCGCGATATAGGCTGTGCCGAGGCCAAGTTTGCCCTCACGACGCAGGAGATGAATCCGAATCGGGTGTTCTCGTCCCTTCGCAGCTACCAGATCCCCTGTTCCGTCCGGACTTCCGTCATCAACAACGAGGAGGTGATACGAACTCGGAAGTCGCAGCACGAGATCGAGTACGGCGCTGATGTTCTCAGCTTCATTGTACGTTGGGATGACGACGAGCGTCAGCGCCGTTTGCATCCGGTGGTGCTGTTATTGTTAACGAGGAGGTCCCAGAAAAGAACTTACGACTGGGGATAGTCCGCGTTTTTACGCAGAAACGAGATCGTATGTTCGACCAGTTCCTCCGGGAGTTCATTGCAGCGACAATCGTGGGTCCATTCGATCGTCCTCTGGTACTGTTCCATGTACGGTTTACAGCACTTGCACATGGCAATATGCTCTTCGAACTGTGTGCGAAGGTTTTCTGGCAGCGACCCGTCCATATAGTCGCCAAGGAACTGGTTGACCTTCTCGCAATTCGGTGCTAGACCCAGCATTGTTTTTATGAGCGTGACAATCTTCATTTCAATGTTGAAAAATTCATTCTTCGGACTTGTAATGGGTGCTCATTGAGGCGTGTTGCGATGTCGGAATGAGAAATAATCATGTCCGTGCCGCCTCCTTTTTAAAGTGAGGATTCAACAACTCTCTCAATGCCTGTCTGGCCCGGTGCAACCGGACCCGCACAGCACCCGAGCTGATGCCGAGCATCTTCGCGACTTCCTCCGTGGAGTATTCTTCCATGTCTCTGAGAATGACTATCGCTTTGTAATCGGGAGCCAACTTTTCTATCGCTTTTCTCACAATACGTTTTCGGTCAGACAGGTCGGCCATCCGTCCTGGATCCCATTCCACCGGCGAGTCAACGAACATCCCTCGCGAGAAACTCGGTTGCAATCTCTCTACATCCTGATCTTCCAACGAGCTCAGGCGACGCGATTTCCTGAGAGTCGCGCGCGCCAGGTTAATGCCGATCGCGTACAACCAGGTTGTCAGTTTCGATTCGCGGCGAAACGTATGAATGCGCTGATATGCCTGAAGGAAAGTTTCTTGCAGAATACTCTGTGCCTCATCGTCATCATTGAGGATGCGGACAATCACCCTGAACAATCTGGGGGACTCCTGAATCACGAGTTGCTCAAACGCCGGTTTGTCTCCAGCGAGTATAGCATCGATATCCAATTCATCAGACGCTGTATTCGATTGCTCAATCGCGCCCACTGACTTGTCTCTCAGCTTGTCGTTGTTGGCTTCTTGTTGCGCCTTGGTTGGCTCCATCGAAGATGTGTTACAGAGCAAATGGTGGAATTCCGATCTGCGCTTAACGTGCCCAGTTGGAACGCGTTCCTCAAGCGGGGGAGTGCCCACTCAAAGCAGTGGAGGGAACTGAAGCAAGCAGCCATTCCTATTCCAGACCGACCTGGAAAACTCCGAAGCGATCCAATTCCTCAGAAAAGCGCTTCCGATGACAATGCTCGGCCTAACTTGTAATGACTTGTAATTATAACACAAGTAAAATTTGGGTTAACAACACCGCAAATGCGATGTGATTTTCGTATTATCGAGGGCTCTGCAAAAATTTAAGTCTTTCATTACGGCACAAATATGGCCAAACAGACGAGAAAAACGTCATCCAGGAAAACGCCGGCGAAAAAAACTACCAAGCGGTCGAACGGTAAAGCATCTAACAGCAATGCATCCAACGACGTGCATGAGGTTCCTTCCTCCCTTTCCGTTAGCGTCTCCTTCGATACCTATCCCTCGGGCGCCTATAGCCATACGGATCTGGGGCTTTCCGAGGATCAGGTGCTAGCGATGTACCGCAATATGCTTCTGCAGCGACGCTTCGAAGAGCGCGCAGCGCAGATGTACGGAAAACAGAAGATCGCCGGATTTTTACACCTCTACATCGGGCAGGAAGCGATATCGACCGGAACAGCTTCTGCACTTGAAATTGGCAAGGACTCTGTGATTACGGCTTACCGCGATCACGGTCACGGCCTCGCCCTGGGCATGACCGCTCGGGAGGGAATGGCTGAGATGTTTGGAAAAGTGGGCGGCTGCTCGCGCGGAAAGGGCGGCTCGATGCATTTTTTCTCGAAGGAAAAGGGATTGTTTGGGGGCCACGGAATTGTAGGTGCGCACGTGCCTGTGGGTGTTGGCATTGCGTTCGCCCACAAGTACAAGGAAAGCGGTGGAGTTGCGGTAGCGTTTTACGGGGACGGCGCGGTCGGTCAGGGCTCGATCCATGAAGCGCTGAATCTGGCTTCGCTCTATGAACTTCCGGTAATCATGGTCGTCGAGAACAATCAGTATGCGATGGGTACCCCCATTCATCGCGCGTTTGCAGAGACCGAGTTCGCCAGCCACTCAGTCGCTTACAACATGAAGGGCGCGGTGGTTGACGGGATGGATGTGTTCTCGGTGTACAAAGCGATGCAGGACCATGTAGCGCTGGCGCGCGAGAACAAGCCCTCCCTGCTCGAGATCAGGACCTATCGGTATCGTGGTCATTCCATGTCAGATCCGCAGAAGTACCGCACGAAGGAAGAACTGGAAGCCAAAAAGGATGAAGATCCGCTTGTTCGATTGAAGATCTACATACTGGATAATGATATCACTTCCGGCGAAGCGCTTGACGGCATCGATGATGACGTGAAACAGGAGGTTCTGGCGGCAGTCGAATTTGCAGAGAACAGCCCCGCCCCCGAGCTGAGCGAGATCTACGACAACGTCTACGAAGAAACAGACTACCCCTTTATTTCCTGACCCGGAATCAGTCGGTCAAACCAACTTTTAGCTTAGGATTTTCGATATGGCGATTTTACAGTACAGAGAGGCCCTTCGGCAGGCCATGACCGAGGAGATGGTACGCGATGACCGAGTATTCCTCATGGGCGAGGAGGTGGCTGAATACAATGGTGCCTACAAAGTCAGCGAAGGCATGCTCGAACAGTTTGGGTCGAAACGCGTGATTGACACACCCATTTCAGAGAGCGGCTTCTGTGGTCTGGGCGTAGGTGCAGCGATGAACGGACTCCGCCCGATTATTGAATTCATGACCTTCAATTTTTCGTTCGTAGCGTTCGATCAGCTTGTTAACAATGCGGCGAAGATTCGATACATGTCGGGCGGCCAGTTTACGATCCCGATTGTGTTTCGGGGTGCCAACGGTGCTGCTGGTCAACTCGGTGCGACTCACAACACGTCAACAGAATCACTGTATTCGACCTTTCCTGGCTTGAAAGTTATTTCCCCATCGAATCCTGATGATGCAAAAGGACTGCTGAAATCGGCGATTCGGGATGACAACCCGGTCATTTTCCTGGAAAGTGAGGTGATGTTCGGATTGAAAGGGGAGGTCTCTGATGAGGAGGACTACCTGATTCCAATCGGAAAGGCACGGATCGGCAGGAGCGGAACTGATGTGACGATCGTGGCTCATGGAAAGAGCTACTGGATAGCTCTTCGCGTCGCTGAGCGGCTTGAATCGGAAGGCTACAGTGCGGAAGTGATCGATCCTCGAACGATCCGTCCGCTGGACATGGACACGATCGTTGAGTCCATCAAGAAAACAAATCGGTGCGTAATCATAGACGAGAGCAATCCGTTCGCTAGCATCTCCTCCGAAATAACCTATCGGATACAGGAGCGCGCCTTTGATTATCTGGACGCGCCCATCGTGAGAATTACCTCGAAGGATGTCCCGGCACCGTATGCGAAGAATTTGATCGAGTATTACATGCCGCAGGAAGGAGAGGCATACGAGGCCTGCAAGCGAGTCATGTACGCCCAGTAGAATCAGTTAATTAACACTACATTCTGAAGTCCAGACAAAAGACGAAAGCACATGGCTATCCCAGTTGAAATGCCGAAGATGAGCGACACCATGGAAGAGGGTGTTCTCGCTGCCTGGCTCGTTGAAGAAGGTCAGAAGATATCGGCGGGCGACGTTGTTGCGCAGGTCGAGACCGACAAGGCGACCATGGATCTGGAAGTGTATGACGACGGTGTTCTCCTGAAACGCGTCATTGAAGAAGGGGATGCCGTACCGATCGGAAGCCTGATTGCAGTACTCGGAAAGGAAGGCGAGGACATTTCCGCCCTGCTTGCCTCTTACGGCGAAGGAAATGGAAAGGCCGCGAATGAAGCGGCTCCTGTCGAATCAGAGACGGAAGCCGCGCCCGCGCCTGTCACCCCTGCAGCAGTGTCGGCTCCAGCGCCAGTCACTCCTCCAGCTCCGGCAGCGCCCGCTCCGGCGCCCACGCCCGCCACCCCTCCAGCTCCCGCTCGGGCCGCTGCACCTGTCCAGCCTCCGACACCACCAAATGGTGCTCGAATCAAATCAAGTCCGCTAGCACGTAAGCTGGCTAAAGAGCACGGTATTGATCTGGCTTCTCTGGCCGGTACGGGTCCAGAGGGACGCATTGTGAAGCGCGATATTGAAACGGCACTTGGCGGCGCGGCCGTCAGTGTACCCACGGTGGAGCCCGTTCTAGCGCCCCCACTGGCCGCTCCCGCACCCGCCCCTCCGAAGCCGGCCGCGCCTCCAGCGACGCCAGCAACGGTTGCCCTCGATGGCACCTACGAGGCGGTCCGCATATCCCAGATGCGCAAAACAATCGCCCGGCGCCTTGCCGAGAGCAAGTTCACCAGCCCGCACTTTTACTTGACGGCGGATGTGGACATGGAGAACGCAATCGCTTTCAGAGCGCAGATCAACGAGAAGGCCGAGGCCAAGGATCTCGGTCGCGTATCGTTCAACGATTTGATCACCAAGAGCTGTGCGCTCGCGCTGCGGCAACACCCATGGGTGAACGCATCCTGGATGGAAGATCAGGGCGAAGTCCACCTCCACAACGACGTGCACGTGGCCATCGCGGTGGCCGTGGATGAAGGGCTGATCACGCCGGTCATCCGGCATGCCGATCGAAAGGGCCTCGCCCAAATCGGATCCGAAACGAAGGCACTTGCCGCGCGGGCTCGAAGCAAAGAACTACAGCCTGACGAATGGTCCGGTTCGACGTTTTCAACGAGTAACTTGGGGATGTTCGGCATCGACGAGTTCACAGCCATCATCAATCCGCCAAACGCCTGTATTCTTGCGATTGGATCCATCAGGGACATTCCGGTTGTCAAGAACGGGGCCGTTGTCCCCGGAAAACGAATGAAAGTCACGCTGTCGTGCGATCACCGAGTTGTAGACGGAGTTACCGGTGCGGAATT
>CALBJU010000370.1 GCA_937893205.1 uncultured Bacteroidota bacterium | reverse complement strand
AGCCGCAGCGTACATCTGAAAAAAATCTGTGCCGTCAACGCGAATGCGTGCCAGACCCTCGTAGCCGCGAGCCAATTTAAAGGCAGATCCGCCAGCGGTCTGATCCCTGACTGGAACGGAGATAGCATAGCCATTGTCCTGAACCAGGAAGAGAACCGGAGCAGCAATTCTCGCCGACCAGTTGAGTGCTTCGTGAAAATCGCCCTGTGACGTTGCGCCGTCTCCACAGGAGCAGTAAACGTACGCATCCTTTCCTTCCCGCTGCATCGCCATGGCCACGCCCACTGCTGGAAGAAATTGAGCTCCGACGGACGACGAGATGGTCAGAATATTGCGCTCCCTGTTTCCGAAATGTTCGGACATCTGCCTTCCAGCCGAATTCGGATCGGAGGCTTTCGCCATGTGATGGAGCATCACTTCATTGGCAGTTCCACCCAGCATTAGGTACATCATCATGTCGCGATAGTACATGCTGAACCAATCCTTTCCGGGTCTACTCAGAAGCCCGACCGCTGCCTGAGCCGCTTCGTGGCCAGCGCAGCCGATATGGAAAAACCCCTTGCCCTGCTTGAGGAGCGTAAGCATTTTCTCATCCAGACGACGAGAGAGCAGCATCGTGCGATAAACATATAGCAGAATCTCGCTGTCGATGTCGGCCGGCCCGATGGGAGCCAAATCAAAATCACCTTCGAAAACAAGCCGCCCGGATTCATTTCCATTCAGATCGACAGAGGCTGTCGCTCCGTCACCAACGGAGACCGGAGAGGCTTTTCGTGATTTTGATGTTTTAGCCATGTTTTCGGGGGATGTGGGGCGAAATCTCACGCTTGTACGGCCCAGCATACGAAAATGTTTGCTCTTGCGGGCCAAGCCGGCGTGAAGCTTGCTGCGATTCTTAACACCGTTAAACGGTCATTTTAGCTAAAAAAGAGCGATTACGACCTCGAATTCAGCCCTCAGCCTCTTTCGGTATCGACGATTCGTAGGGCAATTCAAACCAGAATCGAGTTCCCGTTCCAAACGTGCTTTCGACGTGCACAACTTCGCCGTGGGCGGCGAGGATCTGTTTCACGATGCTCAAGCCGAGCCCTGTTCCGCCACTTCTACGCGAACGATCCGGGTCCACGCGATGAAATCGTTCAAAAATGCGCTCGAGATGTTCCTCCGGAATTCCTCGTCCGGTATCCACCACTTCCACGCGCACTTTTTCGAGGTGGCGCCTATAGCGGCACCGGACCGTCCCTGAATCAGAGTAGGCGATCGCGTTGTCGGTGAGGTTTATCAGAACCTGCAGGATCCGAGCGCGATCTGCGCACACCAGGATCTCGGGATTGTCAACGATGAGCTCGATACCCTTTTCGGTAGCCTTTTTATGGAGTACATCGTATACGTCGTCGAGCACCTCGCTCAGTTCGAACACCTTGGGTTTGATCAGATCTTCCCGGTATTCGAGTCGGGCAATTTCAATCAGATCGCTGAAGAGATTGTTCAATCGTTCCAGATTGCTCAGACCCTTCTCAGCGTAAAACTTTCTTTTTTCTTTGGACAGGTTCGATGATGCCAGCGCCTCCAGGTATCCACCCACGGCAAATACTGGATTGCGGACTTCGTGCGAGACGTTGCCAATAAATTCGTTCTGAAGAAGCGCCATTTTCTGAAGCTCATCGATCTTCTCCTTGAACGTATCCGACATCAGGTTCAGGCTTTTTGCCAGATCCTGAAACTCGGCGGCCCTCGAGTCGACGATTATTTCTTCCTCAAAGCGACCCTCACTGATGCTCCGAGCAGAATTTCGAATGGCCTGAAGCGGCTGCGTCACCCTCTGGGCGGCAATCCAGCTACCGAAGGCTGCAAGGAGGAGCGCGAGGACCATAGCTACGATGAGCGTGAACTGTAGCTGGCGAATCAGCCGGAACAGCAGAGGCCGTGGCTGGCCAACCCTCACGATCAGGCCCGATCCCGCTCTGTAAAGGGCAGTGAAGTGGTAAAGTTGGCCATCAACGTCTCGCTGGGCGTAGTTGACTTCAACACCATCCTCGAACTGCATTTCCTCTTGTTCCAAGAGCGAAAGGTCGTTGAGCACATCTTCGCCCTCCAGATCGAGGACAGATCCTTCGTCGCTTACCACGGTGATGCGGATATCGCCGAACCGGACCATAGTGCGCATCCGCTCCAGACGCATCTCGTCCGAAGTTTCAGCTTCCAGGACAACGGCGACCCTCGCAGTCTGCTGGTACATCGTCTGCTGATACGCGACCCTGACTTCATTCTGTAAAACGAAGGTGATGTACAGCCCAACGGCAGCTACGGCGATTCCGACGACCAACAGGAGGGTCAGAATCATCCACGTCTGCGTCGATGCGCGTGTTGGAAATACCCGCTCGACGAGGCGTGATATCATCGCGGTTAGTCCTCTCGCTCTCTAGACTTCTCCCTGCACTTCACCCTGCACTTCACCCTCAGGCACACCCTCTTCTACGAAGCGATATCCCACTCCTCGTACGGTCTGGATGTGTTGGGCAAAGGAACCAAGCTTCTCACGCAGGTTTTTGATATGCGCGTCTACTGTCCGTTCGGTAACCATCATGGCATCTTTCCAAATGGTCTCGAGAAGTTGCTGGCGGGTGAACGCCTTTCTCGGATGCCGAACCAGGTATCGGACGAGCTCAAACTCGGTCAGCGTCAGACCGAGATCTTTTCCATCAAGAGATGCGCGGTACTCGTCTTCAAAAATGGTAAGATTTTTGACCAGCAGCGTTCTGCTTTCCTCAATACCACTCCGGCGCAGCACCGCTTTCACGTGCGCCACTATGATCTGCGGAGAAACCGGTTTCGTCAGATAGGCGTCTGCGCCCATCATGAGTCCTTTCACCTGATCGTCTTCTTCGCCCTTTGCGGACAAGAATATAATCGGGATCAATTCTGTCTCAACGCGGCCACGCAGACGGCGGCAGATTTCGTAGCCGTCCATTTCTGGAAGCATGATATCCAGTACAATCAGATCGATGTCTGGAGTCACCTTCTCCAGGGCCTCTGTTCCAGTGTAGGCCTTGTGGACATTGAATCCTTCTTGTTCCAGAAAATGCGAGACTACTTCAACGACGTCTTCTTCATCATCGACGAGTAAAATGTGTAACTCGGACGGATCAAACGTACTTGCCATGGTGCTTTCTAAGAGGTGGCTTTTTAGTGGGCCGATTGGGGAAAAACGAGTTACCCCAAAAGGGACGCAAATATACTACATTGGACGGACTTCACGAAAGCATCTG
>CALBJU010000369.1 GCA_937893205.1 uncultured Bacteroidota bacterium | reverse complement strand
CCTCCACGGTTAGCTCTTGATAAAAGGACGTGTTGGGCAGGAGCCAACTCAGAGATGCTCCCTGGTCATTGAGACCTTCGTTGCCAAAAAAGTTGGTGTAGACGGCCGGAACGTCAACAAACGGAAGGGCGTGGGGGTGGATACGATTAATTTTTCCGACAGTGTTCCGAAATTTACCCACTCGGAGCTGCAGCCGATAGGGTAGCGACAGCGTTGTCAGATAGGCTTCCTCTAGTTCAAATTCAAACTCACCATCCTCGTGCGCCATGCTTACATAGATGTCAGCGCGGGCGAACGGATCAATGGCCGATCTGAACGAAGACTCCACTTCGTGTACTTCAGCATCGACATTTCTGGGACCTTGAGAGGTGTACCAGGACCGAACATCCGTAATTATGCTGATGTCGGGATTCGTCGATGGCCGGAATCGAGGCGTATTCTGCCGAGGCTGGGCAGCCGCCATTTCGCGTTCCAGAGCCTGGAGGAGCGAGTCATTTTCGGCTGTGATCTTGATTTCCTGTGCGCCTGCTTCAGCATTAAAAATCAGCAGCAGAATCAGGAGCAGGAATCGTTGACGAGGGATGGGCGTGCGTTGGATACCAGATGAGCAAATTCTGGACCCTCGGATACGATCCTTCAAGTGTAGCCGACATGTCAACATAGTCATCTCACCAGTGCACAAATCATCCGAATTCTCACTCATCGACTTACGAATTCCCCCGCTCGATGGGTGTTCCCGTCTCGTTTTGGGTGGGAATCGAGCGCCATGGAACGGCAGACACAGGGATGATTAAATTCAGCTCCAGAGCTTAAGTTGACCGGCCGGAATCGATAACACAATTCAGCCAAGATCATGAACCGATTTTACCCCCGATACATCATACCCACAATATTTATTCTGATTTTCGGTACCGGCTGTCAAGCACCCGATTCGAAAGCACCCGAGGCGCCAGAAGTGGAATTCAGCACCGAGGAGGTATCCGACTTTATGGACTCCTTCCATGCAGCGCTGGCGGCAGGGGATAGTGTGGGTGTCGTATCTATGTTCGCGGAGGAGGTAGACATCGTGGAAGGAGGCAATGTCCAGTCACGCTTGGACTATTTCTCAGGCCATTTCCGAGGTGATGCGGGCTTCCTCTCTGCTCTGGAGCGGGAAGGTCTCTCTTTCACCGCTCGCAACAGAGGAAATACCGTTGTAGTTATTTCAACTTCCCGGTTGACCGGCATGCGCGGTGATCGCAAAATCAACATGATCTCAGCTGAAACGGCGGTTCTGGGTAGACGCGACGACGGATGGATGATTATGTCGCTACACTGGTCGTCTGGCAGACGCTGAGTACACCTGCACCCCCTTTGGCGGATCGCCCTAGATGAATCGATTAATCAGGTTCTCGTATTTTTCCTGCTTTCCGCTAACCGGAAGCGGCCCATCCGATTCTGCGGCATGGTTATGAAGATCCTCGAGCGTCATCGATCCGGATTCGAACGACTTTCCTGACTCAGAATCGAATGAAGCGTATCGCTCAGAACGAAGGGACTCGATCCCGGAATTCGAGAGGATACTATCGGCTGCGATGAGGGCTCGTGCAAACAGATCCATTCCTCCGACATGCGCGTGAAAAAGATCGTCCAGATCGGTAGAATCTCGTCTCAGTTTCGCATCGAAGTTGACTCCGCCTCCCTGCAATCCGCCGGCGCGAAGGAAGACCAGCATCGCTTCGGTCACCTCGTACAGATTGTTAGGGAATTGATCGGTGTCCCAACCATTCTGGTTGTCGCCCCGATTCGCATCGATGCTTCCCAGCATTCCTGCATCAGCAGCAACCTGCAGTTCGTGCTCAAACGTGTGGCCAGAGAGCGTCGCGTGGTTAACCTCGATGTTGAGCTTGAAGTCGTCAGCCAGATCGTAGCGGTGCAGGAATCCAATGACCGTAGAGCAATCGTAGTCGTATTGATGCTTGCTCGGCTCACACGGTTTCGGCTCGATAAAAAATGTACCCTGAAATCCCTGCGACCTGGCATAGTCACGGGAGAGGTGTAGAAACCGGGCCAGATGCTCCTGCTCTCGCTTCATATCTGTATTCAGGAGGGACATGTAGCCCTCTCGTCCTCCCCAGAACACATAATTTTCTCCACCCAGCTTGATCGTGGCATCGAGAGCATGTTTCACCTGTGCTGCCGCGTAGGCAACGACTTCGAAGTCAGGATTGGTAGCCGCTCCGCTCATGTATCGCGGATTGCTGAACAGATTCGCCGTGCCCCAGAGGACCTTGATCCCCGTGGCCGTCATCTTTTCCAACGCGTAATCGGTGATAAGCTCCAGGCGGCGCTCCGATTCCGAGAGGGATTCAGCCTCATCAATCAGGTCGTAGTCATGGAAGCAGAAATACTCAAGCCCCAGCTTGCCCATCATTTCGAAGGCGGAATCCATCTTTTCGCGAGCGCGATCGAGCGGATCAGAGGCCAATGCCCAGGGAAATACGCGAGTGCCACTTCCAAAGGGATCCATCCCCGTATTACCGAAGGAATGCCAGAAGGCACACGCAAATTTGAAGTGATCGCGCAACGCTTTCCCGGCCACAACGCGGCCCGGATCGTAAAAACGAAAGGCGAGGGGAGTGTCTGAATCTGGGCCCTCGTATCGGATGGGACCAATTCCCTCAAAGTATTTCCGGTTGGTCGTCATGGTTAGTCAGCAGCTTTATAAATTCTGTTTCCAGCTCTCATAGATCTCGCCGTATCGATTGACGAGATCAGGTGTTGGTTCGATCTCTTCAATTAGTTCAAGGGAATCGAAGGCCTGATCGGTGTCGGCATAATATCCTGCACCGAGCGCGGCGCCTCGCGCCGCGCCTTCTGCGCCGTCAGTATCGTAAATCTGAAGTACGGTTTGGGTAACGTTCGCAAATATCTCTTGAAAGGATTTACTCAAGAACAGGTTTGCCCGGCCCGCTTTAATGGTATTGCAGGGGACACCCATGTCGGTCAGAATATCGAAGCCCAAATTTAGCGCAAACACAATTCCTTCTTTCCCGGCCCGGATGAGGTGCGATGGCCCGTGGATGTTGAAATCAAGATTTCGAAGATCAGCACCTGCGAGCCGGCCTTCGAGAATTCTTTCGGCCCCGTTTCCGAATGGATAAAACAGGAGTCCTTCAGATCCGACAGGTGCCTGCTCGGCCAGGAGGTTCATATCCTCGAAGGATAGGTCGGCAGCCGAAACAGATAGCATGCGTCTCAGCCAGCTGTACATCGAACCGGCGCCGTTCACGCAGATCAGGATGCCATTTCGCTCTTTGCCCGGAGTATCATTCACGTGCAAAAACGTGTTGATACGTGATCGCTCATCCCGACTTTGCTGGTCGGTCACAGCGTAGATGACACCCGATGTCCCTGCAGTCGCGGCCACCTGGCCGGGATCGAGCACACCCAGTGAAAACGCATTATTGGGCTGATCTCCAGCACGGTAGGTGATCTTCGTGCCCCGACTCAGTCCTAATTCTTCAGCTACCGAGTCAGATACACTCACCTGTTCTCCAATGGACGGAACGACTTCGGGAATGATTGAACTGTCAAAGCCAAAGTGATCCATCACCTCTTTGGACACCCGTCTCCCGTGAAAATCCCAGAACATGCCTTCTGAAAGACCGCCGAGGGTGGTCGTAATCTCACCGCTCAGTTTCATGGCGAGGTAGTCACCTGGCAGCATGAATTTGTGGATCCGATCATAGGTGTCAGGCTCGTGAGCCTTAACCCATCCCAGCTTGGAAGCCGTAAAATTACCGGGAGAATTGAGAATGGTGTCTAAGCACTTCGCATGTCCTATGGCTTCAAAAGCTCGCTCGCCAGTCTCGACCGCTCTACTGTCACACCAGATAATCGAGTCGCGAAGCAGCTGATGATCTTCGTCTACCAGGACCAGCCCGTGCATCTGATAGGCGATGCCAATCCCTGCAATCAGACGGAGGTCGATGTCCGTGCGACTTCGTAGATCGGCTAATCCCACTTTGAAGCAGTCCCACCATATTTCTGGATGTTGCTCGGCCCAGCCAGGCTGCAGTGAGTCTATTGAGAGCTCTGATTGCGGGTGCGTAGCATGGCCGATGGTTGTGCCTGACTCCGCATCGAAGACGGTGGTCTTCACCGAAGAGCTGCCCACATCAATTCCGAGAAAGTATCTGCCCATGGTCAACGTCTCACGTATCCGTCTACTACGTCCTGATCATACCGCTCCAGCGTTCTGGCGTGCCACGCTAGGTTGATCACCCAGATGGGATCAGGATGGGTGGATTCCCAGGCCTCAAGCGACTGGCGTAGCGTCGCCAGGATTTCTGGCTGGTCTCCAGACAAATCGTTGCTCTCGGAGATGTCATCAGCAAGATTAAACAGCCAATGTTCCTGTAGAGGTGTGCGGACCAGCTTCCAGTCGCCCGCGCGTACGGCGGCTCCCCACTGCATTTTCCAAAAGAGGGTGTCATGAGGAACAGCAGCTGACTCGTCCGTGAGGAAGGGTAATAGATTCACGCCATCATAGTCCCTATCGCCGGGAAGGTCGACTCCTGCAGCAGCCAGAAAGGTCGGAAGCACGTCCAGAGTTGAGACCATCTCGTCAACCACCGTTCCGGCCGGAAGAGTATCCTTCCAGGACATGAGGAATGCGACCCTGTTTCCACCCTCGAGCGCAGTGCCCTTGGCTCCGCGAAGAGGTGCGTTCAAAGAGCCGTTAAAGGGCATTGCTCCACCATTGTCGTTTGCGAAGAAGACCAGCGTGTTTTCAGCGAGTCCAAATGCCTCCAGAGTCGCCATGACTTTACCGATGTTATCATCAAGAGATCGCGTCATAGAGGCATATTTCGCACGTACCGTCGTACGAAACCTGCCTTGATCCTCTTCCAGGTACTCAGGATGAGCTTGCATGGGCGTATGCGGGGCGTTAAACGATAGAAACAGGAAAAACGGCTCTTTTCGGTGCCTTGCGATGAAATCCACCGCCTGATCTCCAAATTCATCAGTCAGATAGTCCAGCGAATCGGGATCGACAAGTGTCATACCGTTTTCAATCGTCGAATTTCGACCTGTGAAATAGGGGCCACTTCCTTTGCGCATGCCAAAAAACTCATCAAAGCCCCGCCGCGTAGGGTGAAAGTGATCTTCAAGACCCAGATGCCATTTTCCCACCAGTCCGGTCGCGTATCCCGCCTCAGACAGGAGGTCGGCGATGGTCCGTTCGCTCAATGGCAATCCTCGTGCAGAATCTGGGACATTCGGGTCTCTTAGTCCAGGAAGGTTCAGCTCGTGTCCAAAACGTTGCTGATAGCGTCCAGTCAACATTCCTGCTCTGGAAGGTGAACAAACGGAGGCCGTTACGTACCCACTGGAGAACCGAATTCCCGATTCAGCCAGATCGTCAAGATGGGGGGTCCGAATAAGAGTGCTGCCCTGAAAACCAAAATCAGCATAGCCCGCATCGTCCGAGAATAGAATGATCAGATTCGGCCGGGGCGCTGGGGAACTGCATGACAATGATGTCAGCACAATCGTCAAAATCAGGAGGAAAGGTCTCAAGATGTAATTGTGTGTGTGGTGCGATCGCAATTCAAGACGAATGTTCACTGTTTCTGCCTTTGCAATCAACTGTTTCTGACAGAAATTATACCAATTGAACGTCATTCTTGACATAAATCTACGCTTTCATGCGAAACGTCCCAGGTTTTCTGCTCATTTCACTGCTGTTCACGGGCTCGGTTACGGGACAAGATCTCCTCAGCAAATCGGTCCAACATATTGATGCCTCAGGAGAGGAATTTGTCTATTACAGTCTGTCAGAGGGGCGTCTCTCGACCGAGTTGGAGGCCAACTTCGGTGCATGGGATATCGCATTCCAGGGTACGAGCATCAAGGTCAACGGATCATCGCAGATACTCGACGTCGGGTTTGATCTGGTCGAGGAAGCGCCCGAAGAGGGCTATGCCACGGAAGACGACGGAACGTCAGAGATTCCCTCAGACGCCGAGTCGCGTTGGTTCAACTACAATTTTGATACCCACGTAATCACAGCAGTGGCCGATAAGACCATCGTGCTGAAGACGAAGACGGGGGAGTACGCGAAGGTCAAGATCACCGACTACTACAAAACCGTATTCGGCTCCGACCCGGTACCGAGATCTTATTCCTTCCGCTACGTGCTGGGAGCGGAAGGGTCCAGGCAACTGAACTGAATCACTCGTATCTGAGTGCGTTAGCCGGATTCATCATGGCCGCGGCCCACGCTTGTGATAGAACCGTTGCAATGGCTATCGCGAATGCAATTGATGAGGCGGCAAGTAGCAAGAGCGGATCGACCTCTACGTGGTAAGCAAAGCTGTCAAGCCACCTCGAAGATGCAATCCAGGCGAGCGGCCAGGCGATGAAATTGGCGAGGAGCACCCAGCGTGCAAAATCGAAGACCAGCAGGCGCATCACCGAACGAGAGGACGCACCGAGGACCTTTCGGACGCCTATTTCCTTAATGCGCTGCTGCGTCGAGTAGCTCGCGAGGCCGAAGAGGCCCAGGCAGGCAATCATGATCGCCAGCGTCGAGAAAATGTTGACGATAGTACCAGTTGTCTGATCTCGTTCATAGATCTGCTGGAATTCCTCGTCCAGAAACGAATAGCTGAAGGGATAGTCCGGGTACACGGCTAACCACGCCTCTTCGGCCGCAACAAGCGCGTCGGAGACCCGGCCGGAGTTGATTCTCGCAACCACTGTCCCGCCCTGGTTTTGAGGAAGAGGTTGGATAATCAGGGGCTCGACATTCTGATGGATACCTGCAAAGTTGAAATCCTTCACCACTCCGAGTACACGGGAGCCCACCGAGTCCTGAGCTCCAAAGAAAATTCTTCGTTCAAGTGGATTATCCCAGCCAAGTTGCTCAACGGCCGTTTCGTTGATCAATACCGCACCATTTTGGTCGGCAGGACGATCTCGATCAAAATTACGTCCCTCCGCAATTTCAATTCCCAGTGTTGGGAGGGTCTCCGGAGCCACATTCATCTGGCTCCATATCCATATGTCATCATCCGATGCGCCTTCGGGTCGGAGGCCGGTTCGGCCGAATGTTCTCCCAGGTACGTTTCCCGAAGGGGAAATTGACACGAATGCAGAGTGCTTCTCCAACTCCTCTCGAAAAAGGCTCTGATTTTGCCCCATGCTGCTATCCACCATGTCAAAAAGAAGAACCTGCTCTCGATCGTAGCCCATATCTCGGGTTTGAATGAACTTCAATTGTTTCTGCACCATCCCCGTCGTTCCGATGAGGGCAATAGATAGGGCAAATTGAAAGACGACCAATCCTACCCGAACACGCCGTCCACTCTTGCTCGCTTTGAAGGAGCCCTTCAGGACTGTGATGGGCTTGAAACGGGATAGCGTGAACGCGGGGTACAATCCAGCTAAAAAACCAACAACGAGAACGAGAATAGCTCCAAAGCCGGCCAGTAGGGGAAGATTCGTCCCCGTGAAGGCCAACTCGGTACCCGCAATGTTATTCAGCACCGGCAATGAAATCCAGGCGAGGACAACGGCAATGACTAGCGCGGAAAAGGCGGTCAACACGGATTCACTCAGAAACTGCTTGACCAGTTGACCCTGGGTCGATCCCACCACCTTTCTCATTCCTACCTCACGAGCTCGATCCGTGCTCCGCGCGGTCGACAGATTCAGGTAGTTGACCACGGCGATCAACAGAATTAGGAGCGCGATCGCGGCGAAAATGTAGACCGTACCCTGATCACCTTTGTTCTGAACCGGGTCAAAGATGACGTCTGTTGAAGAGAGGTGAATGTCCGCGAGGGGTTGGAGAGTAATCTCGAAGTTTTCTGGAACGCCATTATCCCGTGTGAACTGTGTAATCTTTTCATCGAATCCCTCGGAGGAAATGCCCGAAACGAATCGCGCATACGTTGGCATGGCTACCATGCGCCAACTGTCTACCCAGATTGGATTGGTTGAGCCTTCGGGCTGCCCCGCTCTCGCTATAGATGCTACCGTTTCGAGCGATCCGAGCGCATCGAAAGTGAGATGAGTATTCGCCGGCAGGTCCTTCAACACTCCGGTGATGGTAAAATCCGCACCGGTTCCATCCTGAACTATCTGTCCCATGGGGTCGTCATCGCCAAACAGATTCCGCGCCAGCGATTCGGTTAGAATCAGACTGAACGGCTCCTGGAGGGCCATTTGGGGATCTCCAGAGATCAGTGGATAGTCGAAAAATTTGAAGAAATTGGGATCGGCTGAGCGAAGCTCTTCCGCGTAGATGGGTGTTTCATCGCCACGCCTGAGCAGTGTCTGTCCGCCGAAGGTGAGCCGCAGAGCCGCGTCAATCTCGGGAAATGCGTCTGCCAGATTGGCACCGACTGCAGGCTGTGTGATTCCTACGCGCTGGTTGTTGGTGCCAAGAGCCTTGTCAATCGTCAGAACCCGGTAGACGTTTTCTGATTGAGAGTGCATTCCTTCGTAGGAGACTTCCTCCTGGATGAAGAGCAGTATTAGAATACACGCGGCCATCCCCGCAGCGAGGCCGGCAATGTTGATGAACGCAAAGGTCGGTTGGCGGCGAATATTGCGCCAGAAGATCTTGATGTGGTTTGAAAGCATAGGGGCACTCGTAGGAACGGAGCTTTTTCAGTAAAACGTCCGGGCCCGTACGAAATTGCTGAGGTGGAGATGCGCGGGGCTTGAATAATTCGATTACGCGAGGTCTGTCAATGTCCCATGAGCGCCTTGATCTCGGAGTCATCACCATTCATCTCCCAGTTGATCAGAGAGACTGGGATGATTCCCGCACTGTTCAGGTCATCCATGAACTGGTAGAGTGTAAAGTCATCGCCCAGTTGGCGAGCGCGTTCAGCCAGAAGTTTTTCAACCTCAATTTTTCCAATCACGTAGCTCGTGCCGTACGCGGGCTGGCGGAGATAAAAGTGTTGCTCATGTTGAATGGTTGACCCATCCCATGGCAGGTAGCCTCGGGGCGTCCACTTGTCGGCAAACCTGGCTGCCTCTTCCAGAGTCATCATGTTGGCGTGTTGGTACAATCCACCCAGCGCTCGCGCAGCGCGTTGTGCCAGCAGGATCCAGACCAGTTCTCGGCCCTGCGGGCGATCGTCAAATAGTCCGGCATGCATCATCATTTCTTCCATCCCTGTCGCCATGCCTTCGGCGCGTCCATCATAGATATTATACCAGGACGGTGTGTTCCGAATGAGTGAGGAGTGGGGTTCATCCCGCATACGCGCCAGGTCGATCCAGTGGTACTGATGGGTTCGCATCGCGATTTCATCCCGGTACCCGATTTCAGAAAAGAATCCGCGCAGGCCATCCTCTCCGGGAGGTGTGAAGCTGCCGATTCGGTTCCGGAGCGCCTGCTCCATGTAGTCCTTCAGGGGCACGATTTCTTCCTCCTCGAGGAAGTCCATGTACTGATCGACGGCCGCGTTCAAGCGACGATCGTAATCGTCGGCGTTTGCTATGCGGTCTAGCTCGGGGAGGGCTCGATTTCGGTTTTCTTCCAGGCGAAGCGCGCTGTGCGCCCGAGCCAGTTCCCGCTTGACGAGGAGTACTTCTTCTTCCCAGGTCAGGGGGATGTAGTGAATATTTCTGAGCGCCCACGTAATATTGTCCTTTCCGACACCTGAAGGGCCGTTTTTGGAGGGTGCTTCCGTTTCGAGCCAGTCGGCGAAGTCCTCACTCGCCGCGCTTGCCTCCCTCGCTGCTTGTGCGATACCCGGCCTTTCGCCATTCATGCGTTCGGCGTAGTCATTCAGCGCACCAGATTGCTCCCGGATACTCACGATACCCTTGAGCCAGAGCTCTTGGGCGTTCCCGGTCAGAAAGCCATGTGCGGCTGCATACAGATCTGGCATCATTTTCAGGCCCGCCTCGATGTGCTCGGTGTCTTCATCCGAGAGTGGATAATCATAGTAGTAGACCTCCAGCGAGCCCTCGATCATAGGGCCCTCTCGAGAGGGGACATCGGTGGGGCTCGGGTAGAAGTAGGTGTAGTAGGCAGGATCCCGCTCCCAGGGTCTCAGCACTTCATGATCAAACTGAAGGCCGTTCAGTTCTGCGCGCACGAGATGCCAGTCGACCTGCTCAGACACAGGCCAGGACTCGATGTCGAACGACTCATGTGCCGCTTTCCAGGCACTCAAATCATTCCACTGCCGAGCAATCGCTTCTGGACTGAAGTCAGGTACCCCATCCACTTCGGCTGGCGCTCGAAACTGCCGCCAGGCCTCGAAAAACGACGTCAGGTCCTCGTACGTGTCGGTTGGAAGGTCGAGCTGCTGGGTGGTGGGCGCGCAGCCGACGAGCAGGACGAGCGTGAAACAAAAAGTTGAGATTAATTGGCGGGCTTTCATGGTGGGTCTCTATTGATCACTCGCCCGGTCTTCGGCGAGCGTGTAAGTGCGAAGTTTATGAGCGAGCTCAAGTGAGCGTTTGATCCGCGTTTCCTCTCTCTTGGCGGTCGTGACGTAAGTGCAGAGGGAGCGCTGCTTTCCAGGTGTGAAGGCGTAAAATCGGTCGGCGGCCTCCTTGTCCTGGTCCAGTGTGGTTACGAATTCCTCCGGCATGTCGACCTGGTTCGGGTTTGGATCGGAGATGAGACTGGCAAAAACGATGTCTCCCTCCTTGGCGCCAACGTCTCTGAGGATGTGCATCCCGAGTACCAGGTAAAACTCTCCATCTTTTGAAGAATGTATTGCGCGGTTGATTTCCTTGCCATTCAGCGTGGCGATCACCCGGCGCGTTCCACTTGCCATCAAGGCATCCGTAATCTCTGTCGGAACGGGCATGTGATGAAAGATCAACACGCCTTGCCCCCTCAAAATCGGAGACGCGAAGTCAAATCGTAGCTCGGACGTCATCGTCACCCATCTCCCAGCAACGAGTCCAGTTGATCGGCCAGGCGCACTCCGGCCTGTTTGATGCGCCGTTCAATGGTTCTGATGTGGCGATCGTAGTACTGCTGCCCAATCTCGCCATTACCCACCTTGTAAGCACTCGAAACGACAATGCTGAACGATTCTTCCGTCCAGCGAGCCGGCTCGTTTGAAGCCCAGTCGCTCCGCTCTTCATCCGTTATCTGGAAATAAAGCAGTGATGCGTAATCTATCCAGTCTCTGCCAGTGTGCGACAACAGGCCATAATCCCATGTTGCGTGCAGATTAGTATCCCGGCCAAACAAGACCAGTCGCGTATCGTTGCCGCCGCGATCATCCGCGTATCCTGCGTGGAGAGGTTGATGAATGTCGCCAATGAAGTGTGAAAGGAATTTCAGCGCATCCAGACGGGCGCTTGCCGATTGGGTTCGATCCGCGAGTACGCCTCTCGACTCGATGATCCCCTCCACCACACAGAAGGTCTCTCCACAATCTCGCTCCAGGTCAAACGACATCACTCCGCGGGGGAGATTGACGTAGTGGGCCGTTCGCCAGGAATCATAGCGCTCATCCCGGCCGCGAACGTCGTCCGCCCAAAGGCAGCTTTCCATAAATCTTTCGTACCCCTTGTCACTCTCCAGCATATCGGAGATCTCTGATCGAGAATCGTCGTCCATTTCCCACCAGGCGATTACGCACACCATCTTGTGGGCATCCCATCCCCAGACCAGATCGGGTTTGGCGTTTGGCGTAGGCGATAGTAGCAGCAGGGCCAGTAGGAACATGGAATTGGCGGTTTGATCAATCGTTCAACCAATCTAGCAATAATGGGCAGGGGCGACAACTGGGCGTTCGTGCAATTCGACGAACGCCAATCAGGCATCGAACCGGGATATTATATAGTTTCGCGTGTCTTCTGAACCGATTCGATCATCCCGGCTGACATTGGAATCTGAAACCCTCATTCTCACAATAGCGTTCTTCACCATCGCATTCGTGTATTCCTCCGTTGGACTGGGTGGAGGATCATCTTACACGGCATTGATGAGCATCCTGGGGATCGGGCATGTGTTGATTCCTACAATTTCCCTTTCGCTGAATACCATCGTGGCGTCTCTGGCTTCGTGGCAGTATGCCCGAAATGGGCACTTCAAATTCTCGGTTCTGTGGCCATTTCTCGTTTCGTCGATCCCGATGGCGTTCTTGGGAGGGCGATTGGAGCTTGGAGAGACTGTATTTCAAATCCTGTTGCTGATTTCGTTGGTCGCTGTGGCCGTCAGAATCTATTTTTGGCGCGATCCCGCATTCAAGGCTGAGCGATCGCAGGCCATTCAGCTAATCCTGTCACTGTGCATCGGAGCTGTACTGGGCTTCATCGCCGGGACGGTCGGAATTGGAGGGGGAATTTATCTGGTGCCGATCATTCTGATCCTGGGAATCGCGGAGACCAAAGAAGCGGCCGCTGCGGGCGCGGTGTTTATCGTCGTCAATTCTGTGGTTGGGCTCGCGGCTCGCGTCGGAGTAGAGGACATCCCGTGGGAGATGGTATGGCCGCTCGCCATAGCTGTCCTGGTGGGTGGGTTGTTGGGCTCCCGGCTCGGAGCGGGAAAGTGGAAGCCGCGCACACTTCAGAAAATTCTAGGATCGATTATTCTTCTGGCAATCGTCCTGCTTATCAACAAGCTCGCGTTTTGACGCTGGGAAGGTCTAAATGTCGCCTGAGTGGAGAGCTTTCACGGCGTAGTCCACGGCGCGCGCGGTGAGCGCCATATACGTGATCGACGGATTCTGAACGGCCGTCGAGGTCATGCACGCTCCGTCCGTGACGAACAGATTAGGCACATCGTGAGCCTGGTTGAAAGCATTCAGAACCGAAGTGCGAGGATCCCGCCCCATTCTGGCGGTCCCCATCTCGTGAATTGCGAGTCCCGGACGATTGAATTCCAGATTGTCCGTCACTTCAATGTCTCTGAATCCGCAGGAGTCCATCATTTCCTGCGCAGATTCGGCCATATCTTTTCTCATTGCGAACTCGTTTTCACCCCAATCGGCGCTGACAATGAGCTGAGGAATGCCCCATTGATCAGTTTCGTCCGCGGAGAGTCGACAATGATTTTCGTATCGGGGGAGCGTCTCACCGAAGCCCCACAGTTGCATCTCCCATGGACCTGGCTCTCGAAGGCTGTCCTTGAGCGCAGCACCGATGCCGGCTTGTGCGCCTCCCCGGGTGGGTCCCAGGCGCCAGGTTGAACCCTGATACGCAAATCCGCGGACGTAGTCCGAGCGATGCGTAGCGGAATTCAGATTTCGGAATCGAGGGATATAGATGCCATTCGGTCGGGACCCCACGTAGTAGCGGTCATTGAAATCGTCCGAGAATCCTTTCGCATCGATTCCCATGTGGTGGTCGCTCAGGTAGTGTCCCAGGACGCCGCTGCTGTTGGCAATTCCGTCAGGAAATCGGGAGTTCTTGGAGTTGAGCATTATCTGGGTGGTGCCCAGCGTGGAGGCGCACATGAAGATCACTTTTGCATAATACTCTGTCATTTCCTGCGTGAGGCTATCGATCACCCGTACACCCCTCGCTCGGTCGTTCTCGGCATCGTAGATGATGCTATGCACAATGGAGTTCGCCTGCAGGGTCATGTTTCCCGTTGCCGCGGCGGCCGGTAGGGAGACGGAAACCGCCGAGAAAAATGATCGAGTCGAGCAGCCACGCTCACATTCTCCGCAATAATGACACGGTGCACGTCCGTTGAGCTCTTCGGTCAGGACCGCACACCGTCCGATAGTCATCAATCTATCGGGAAAAGAGGCATTAATACTGCGCTTGGCGTGTTTCTCTACGGCCGTCATCTCCATGGGCTCCAAGAACTTACCATCGGGAAGCTGCGGCAAGCCTTCGACCTGGCCAGAAACTCCGACAAATGATTCCACATAGTCGTACCAGGGTTCGATGTCTGAATAACGGATGGGCCAATCTGCACCGTGACCGTCGCGAAGGTTGGCCTCGAAATCCATTTCGCTCCATCGATAGGTCTGGCGAGCCCACATCAGCGACCTTCCTCCGACCTGATTGGCGCGAATCCAGGCGTACGGTTTTTCTTGGATATAGGGTTGTTCGCTGTCCTTTACGAACAGATGTTTGGTGGCCTCATCGAACAGATAGACGTCACTCTGAATTCGGTAGTCATCCTTCTGCTCCTGGAGCGGTACACGGCCATGACGGGGGAGTTCGAACGCAGCCTTATGCTCCGTGACAAAGCTGGTGCCGTGTTCAAACGCCACGCCTCGGTCAAGAACCAGCGTTTTCAAGCCCTTTTCGCAAAGTTCTTTCGCGGCCATGCCTCCGGACATTCCGGAGCCAACAACGATGGCATCAAATTCCTGGCGGGTGTGAATATTCATTTTTTGCGGCTGGAGCTTGTTAGTCCGACCAGGCTCGTTCAACATCGGAACGAGGGACATCCATCCGTGCGGGCCCGAATGGCTGCATACGAAGTTCTTCCTTCATACCGATTTCCGATGTGTAGTAGCCCGACACAACCAGTTCCTTGAGCTGGCGGTGAAACGACAGCTCATTAAAGGATCCGGCAACAGGCGGGGTGTAGTCATCGGCATAAGCGGCGGTATCCAGATTGATTAACGACTCGAAAAATTCCTCATCCGATCGATTGGTGAGATCAAATGCAGCGTCGAAGGCCGAAAGCATTGAATGAAATTTCATTGCTTCGGATCTGGGATAGTATTCGGCGAGCAACTCGTCGATGAACCGATCTACGCCAGCTGCGCGGGCCCCGGGCGTATCCGTATCAGGAATGATCAAGTTGGCCAGTCTTCCAATCAGCTGGAACTGTCCTGGCGATAAAAATCTTGGAGCGAAGTCCTCAGCAGAAGGTGCTGTGCATCCCGAGAGCAGTGCAGACAGGGTAGGCGCTGATATTGCACCGCCCAGAATGAGGGTGATACGCGAAATGGCGGCGCGACGATGCATGGAAACTCGGATTCGTTGGGTACAGAAAGTAGCGCGAGCGAATCATCATCCACAAGCAGCGCCCCTATTTCTTACGGGTTACGAATTTGTATCCCACGAAACTGATCAAGGCGCCGATCGCGAGAAGCGGAATCCACCCCAGGAACTGAAGTAAAAAGAGCAGCAGACCTGCTGACACCGCGCCCTGGGCCCAGCCTATGACCTGACCTTTCGTCTGGGCCCGTTTAACTTGCTCCTTCGTGTAAATGGCTGTTTCGTACTCTGAGGGCATATTTTTATCCGGTGAATCGAAGACTTACAGCCATCAATACGTACAATACTCGCGCAGGTTACTTGAAACCACTCCCGCGGCGATGCTATCCGGCCTGGCTATCCGACTATGCTATCCAATGCCGGTTGCTGGGGCTACGTCTAGGACCAGGCTGCGAGTAGAGCTCCCATAGCCACAAGAGTCACCAGATTGTAGAGTGAGTTCAAAATCCAGACGGTCATGTTCTGACCTTCGAAAGCCACACTCTGCCATCCAATGGTGAGGACAAATCCCAACCAGATCCAAAACCCAGTTTCGATTCCGGCCATTGCTCCATCCACACCGAAGTATTCAAAGGCAGCCAGGAAATGAACCATCACGTAGGCCATCACCAGTGCAAAAACGAATGTGACCCCATATGACTTCATCGGATTAAATCCGGCTTTCAATTCCTCCTCGGTTTTTCCCATCAGGTCCATCCACTTCTTTCCGAACAGGGGACCGTACCAGAGAGCGCCGACGATCATGGGAATAAATCCTGCGACTAAAACCGCCCAATAATTTATATCAGGAGACATGATTGGTGCCAGGGTTTGCTTAGAGTTAAGGGATAATCGCGGATAGAAGGCAAATCCGCAACAGGTCGACCAAATCACGCTTCAGGCATTGCTCCGTAGTGATCGACGATGCGCTTGTTGAAATCCTCCTCGCCCAGGCCGGAAACGGCGCCCTTACAGAGACTCTTGACATGGCTCGGAAAATCGGCTCGCTGGATCCAGCGCAGATAATCTGGATCCCGTTGGCCAACTTCGAGGATGGGACGACCATTGTATTTGCCGAATCCGAATACCACTTCACCGGCCGACCAGATAAACTGGTGGGATGGACCGATCCAGCTTTCCTTCTCCGGATTGGTGAGCAGTGCCAGGTCCTCCCAGGAAGATTCCTGGAGATTGAATGTCTCTCGTATGCCTCTGAGTACGTCGACGGCCGCCTGGACATCAGCTTCCGCGGAGTGGGCGTTTTCCAGCTCCTTGCCTACAAATCTGCGGTATGCGTCGGACAGGCTGCGAGGCTCTAATGATTGCCAGATACGCAGTGGATCAACGACCAGCCGGGATATCAGGTCGATCTTTCGGCCAATCCTCTCAAATTCCTTTTCTACGCAGCGGATGTCAAACCGAACGTTGTAGCCCACAATGACTTCGGCCCTCGCAAGAAAAGCTTCCACCTCATCAGCCTTTTCCGAAAAAGATGGCTTGCTGGCCACATCGTCCATGCTGATGCCGTGGACCGCCTCTGCGCCCTTTGATATAGGTATCTCGGGCTTGAAGAGCTGGAGGTACGATTCCTCGCGGCCTGCATCGTAAAGGCACATGGACAGCTCGATGATCTGGTCTGTATCGGGATTTTTACCAGTAGTTTCTACATCGAACGCGATCATGATCTTGCTCATAGCACAGGGGTTGGGTTGACTGTTATCTTGATGCCACAAAGATAGGGTTCAGGCTATGACATCCTGGTGTCATACGCATGGAATTACTTTGCGAATGCAACCTATCCATGTCAACCCACAAAGACAAAACGCCGATCAGGAATCCGACCTCATATTTTCACAAGCAGATTATTGAAGCCCTGGATCTGTGTCCAGACCCGGCCGATCTGAAGATTGTGATTGTGCCCAGTACTCAGGCCGCGCTCGCTGTTCGCGCAGCCGTTGCCAGGCTCGGGCAAGGACTCGTCAATATTGAAGCGTTGACCCCATCCGGTCTGTCGCTCCACATATGGAAATCCCTTTTTCCCGCTGACACGAATCGTCTTGTCAGCCGGGGAAAGCTTGAGCTCGTAATGGGTGCGCACCTCCTGACGCTGCCGTCAGAGGACGCGGGCCTTTTTACCGGCTCTGTGCCCTCAACCGTTCGAGCCATCATTGCGGATCGACAGGAGGGCCGTGATGCTTCCTGGGCAAACGCCACGGCTACTACGAATTCCCAAAAGGTATTTGCGTCTCTTTTCGAAGCGTATGAGTCCTATTTATTTGAGGGGGGACTCCTTGATGAGGTGGAGGTGCAGCGCCGCGCCATGGAAGGTGTGAGCCAATTCGGCGAGGAACGGCATGTGGGCGTGCTGGCCGTGTGTCAGGAAGTGGAGCTGAATCCATCGCAGGAGACCATGGTCGGACTGCTGGCTTCTCACTCGCACGTCTCGCGCGTTATTGGGTTACCTACGGATGAGTGGCCTCAGACCTGTGCGGCGAAGGTTCTCGGTCATTGGGATCGATCTGATCTTTCTGGGATTCGGGATGACGACGCCCCGGTGCGGCTTCTTTCCTCAGGTACTCGAAGAGAGGAGATATTTTCTGTTCTCGCCGATGTGATCGAGTCGGGGCACCCCTTCGACGATGTCGAGATAGCATTCACAGATCAGTCACTCTATGAAACCGGTATTAGAGCGGCATGTGATCGATTTAACATTCCAAGAGCCTCAAGTACATGGGAAGATTCGCCTGAAAGAAGGATGACCCAACTTCTACGGCAGTACTGCCGATGGATAGCAAGTGGCTTCCAAACAGAATTTCTATCACATCTGGTGAGATCAGGACTGATCGATGTCGCCGATTTGAAAGTGGATGTATTTGAACTGGCTACGATCCTGGATTCGTTTCCACTTGGACCAGGGAAAATCAACAGCGGCGATGTGCAGACTTCATTGAGGGTGAAGGCGAGATCACGGCGCTTTTCGAAGCAAACCACTGAGGCATTGATTGCCTTTTTGTCTGCCATGGAAGAGTACATCCCGACCCGCCGCATTCGACCGTCAGCATTCATCTCTCTCTTCAGAAACCTCGTCATGGACCGGTTTCAGGGCGGCGTCGAGGAGGACGCGCCGGCTGAGCTTGAGCGAAAACTGCTGAACCGGTATGAAGATCGAAGTCTGGCTGAGGTTTCTGCACCCTGGCTGGCCACACACATCATGGCCTCGATTGATAACGACCGTTCGGCGGGCGTGAAGCACCGTCACGGGCTCCAATTTGTGCCATTGGAGTACGCAGGATATGGCTCTCGGTCGCGTCTATATGTCCTTGGTTTGGATGACCAGGCTGCTCGGGGCACAGCCACTGTCGTTTCGGATCATATCGTGGGACTCGAAGAGCTGGGAGACGCTTCGTTTGCCACACCAATTTCAACCCGAAAGTGGATTGGAGAGCTTTATTCTCGATTCGGATCGGGCCTTACCCTCTCCGTGGCTGCATACGACGTACAAGGTGGTCGTCCCTTGTTTCCCAGCTCGGCCCTGCTTGAGTTCACTGGAATTGACCGTATCCACCCAGTAGAACGAGCGACCTACCTCGATGCCAGTGATAGATACCGAGGTACGAGAGACCCGGAAATGCTCCTCCACTTCTCTGGATTGAGACGGGGATTTGAAGCAATCAACGCACGTAAGTCGGCCTCGTGGACGAGCTATGATGGTCGGGTGGTCCCCAAGGATGATCCGGTCAATCTGCGATGTTCTCCTTCACGGTTGGAGGTGCTGGCGAGATGTCCGTTCAGGTATTTTCTGTCCGAGGTACTCGGGATCGCTGCCAGTCAGGATCCAGAGGGCGACTGGATTGATAAGGGGGAAGAGGGGAATCTGCTCCACTCCTTATTCGAGCGACACACGCGACTGAGAATTCGAGGAGAGGCTGGCCTGGAGCCTGAAGATGAACAGAGTCTTCTCGACTTGCTGGAGAAGAATCTCGAGGAGCAGGCCCTCTTTGCGACAGCTGTTCCTGCGATGCTTGTACAGCAAAAAACGCATGAGTTATCCTCAGCGGTGGTGCAGTATTTCAGACGCGAGAGAGAACTCAGTGGAGAAAGAAAACCAATTGCCGCAGAGTATGCGTTTGGAGATCATGAAGGTGCCGATGCCGAGCCCGTCGTGTTTGATCTTGAACAGGGTCGCGTTGAGATGACGGGACGAATCGATCGGATTGACGAGCTCAGCGATGGCCGACTCATAATTGTGGACTACAAAAGCGGTAGCTACAAGGGGTATGCTGCAAAGGATTTGCTGAAGCTCACGGACAAGTTACAGTGGGCACTCTATTCTCATGCCGCGTCCGAAAAACTGGGCAGGTCGGTTGATTCTGCTGAGTATTTCTTCGCCTCCAGAAGAGGAGCAGGAATGGTAATGAGCGCACGTGTGCCAGCGCGAGAGGAGGTAGAAGGAGTACTGGGCACTCTGATCGCCAGAATGGAGAAGGGAGCCTTCATACAGGCGGCAGAAAAGGAAGGGGCGTGTACGTGGTGTGATTTCAAAGATGTGTGTGGAGAACGAGCGGGACGCAAAGAAGAATTGAGTCGAAAATTCCAGGCACCCGACGATGATCTTTCCGCTCCATTCGAAACCTGGCCCTATCGCCAACGAATAGGGTCGGCATCATGACGACGATTCCAACAGAGCGAGTGACATTGGTTGAGGACGAGCCGAGGCGTCGGGTCATCCGTGGACGCCGCAACCTGTCCATTCCCGTCCGAGTGGACGAAGATTTTCAACCGAACCTGAACATTATTGTCAGCGCTGGAGCCGGTTCGGGTAAAACCTCCGTCTTGATCGAGCGGATGATCGCGCTGGTACGCATGGGGACCAAATCGCAAGAAATTGTAGCCATCACGTTCACAAAGAAGGCGGCGGGAGAGCTCCAGGAGAGATACTTCTCAGGCTTATTGAATGCGAAGAGGGAGGTCAGTCGTCAGGTCGAGCAATCCATCGGATCTCGGAAGGAAGAATGGAGGACAGAGCTATCAAACATAGAATCAGCACTGATGACGGCTGAAGAGGTGTTTATCGGCACCATTCATTCGTTTTGCGCCCAACTTCTACGGCAGAGAGCGTTTCTCGCGGGAATTCCTCCTGATTTTCGGCAGATAGATGAAGTGGAGGAAGAAAAGCTTAGAAAATCGTTCTGGTACGACTGTCTGGATGCTGGATCACGAAGTGCCGACCCCGATCTGGCTGTACTCCGTGACGCTCACGTTTCTATCAGTGGCCTTTTTAACCTCTTCGGAACGCTGGTCAGAAATGCTTCGATTGATTTTTCACTGTCTGGCGTTGAAGAGCCCGATCTTTCCCCGGTCTTTGACCGCCTTTCGGATTATCTGACTGCGTTGGCCTCGCAGTTGCCGATCTCGGACGAACCCGATGATTTTCTGGTCGCCCTCAACCGGTGCATTCTGACTCGGAATGCGGCTATAAAGCCGGATAAATTTGAGATGGCCCACGTGTTAGGACTTGCCCTGGAATCGGTGAAGATGTCCGAGAAACCACAACTTCGCATAACCTACTCCAGGTGGGGAGAGCGTTCCTCGGAGCCGTACGTTCTGGCCACTAAACTGAAAAAAGGCGAAGATGATTTCGGCCTGGGAAAACCATTTTCCGAGTATTTGATCGAAGACGTAAACGCTGCTCTGAAGAGCTGGCAACACTGGCTACACGATATCGCACTTCGATTTGCATCGAAATCCGTAGAGGCCTACCGCTCGCACCGGCTCGATTCCGGTAATCTTACGTACGATGATCTACTCCAGGAAGCCACGCGCCTGGTGTACAGTTCTGCGTCATCGCGAATAAAGTTTCAGGAGAAGTACACCAGAATTCTTGTTGATGAACTTCAGGATACTGATCCGGAACAGGCCGCCATGCTGTTCGGATTGGCCAGCCTGCAACCTTCTGCTGAGAGTTGGATGAAGTCGAAACTCCTTCCAGGTACCCTTTTTCTGGTAGGCGATGAGAAGCAGTCGATATATCGATTCAGAAAGGCCGATTTTCAGGCATTCGACCTCATACGGGAGGCCATTTCCTCGTCGGGGGGCCTCCACCTGCAGTTGACGGCCAATTTCAGGTCTGACTCCCGAATATGTCACTGGATCAATGAATCGGTCGGAGATCTAATTTCAAATGGACGCGAGCCCTTCCAGGCTTCGTGGAATGACCTGATGCCAACTAGAGGTGACCTCGGAGAGCCCGATCCTGTGGTGCGGTTTGAAATCGGTAAATCTTACCGCAATCGCTCGCTTCCCAAGGTTCGCGCTGAAGCTGCTGCGATTGTCGAGTGGATCAGAAGCAAAACTGATTCTGACGCAGATGGTCAGGCCGATTGGGGTCAGTTCATGATTATCCTGCGCCGGCATACCAATATGCCCCACTACATCGCAGCACTGGCGACTGCGGGCATTCCGGTCGGCGTTTCGGGTGGAAGGGGAGAGAATGCGTCGGATGTTTTGCCGCTCATTGACGATTTTCTGCGTGCCGTATACGATCCAAACGATGGTGTTGCATTGATATCGGCACTGCGTGGTCCATTCTTCGGCGTATCCGATTCGGAGTTGCTGAAGTACCGAGAATCAGGAGGCACATGGGAGCACCATCTCTCTGGAATAAATTCTATCCCAGGGGATCATGAGAGCCTGGCCGACGCGAGAAATACACTGGTTCGAGCTGTTGAATTATTTCGGGATCATCCTCCCTTCGCTGCAATGGAGCTCTTCCTGGGAGAGTTTGGAATCGAAGCTGGTTTGAGCGTGCGCTTGGATGGTGATGTGGCCGTTGGCATGCTTGAGAAAATTTTGTCGCTCATTCATGACTGGGAATCGAAGGGAATGTCTTTCGGCGAATGCGTAACCGAAATTGGGAGGTACCGACGAGGTGAACTCACGCTGGATCTGTTTTCCGACAGCATGCCGTCCGGATCCTGCGTACAGATTCTGACGGCGCATCAGGCGAAAGGCCTGCAAGCTGACTACGTCTTTTTGGCTGACAGTGGAGGGGCTGCGCCTCCACCCCCATCGCTGCATGTCTGGAGAGACGCTTCTCGAATCAGTGGTACCTGCACCGTGATGACGGGAAAAGGATACAGGGAGCGCATCGAACTGGAGCCAGAAGGCTGGGCTGATGCTTCGGAGCGGGAGACCAAGTTCGATGAGGCCGAGAGGTTACGTTTGATTTATGTGGCCTGTACCCGCGCCAAAAAACAGTTGATTATCTCCACAAACGAATCTATGGGTACAGGTCCTTGGGATGCGCTCATTTCCGGACTGGCGAGCTCCGAGGCACCTGTGTTTGCCCTCGATCCGATTCCAGATCCTCCCAGCTGGGATCCGTCGTTGCGTCCAGCTGCGCACCTCCACGAGGATGCGGGCCTGTCAGCTTCGACCGTTGTCGCACGAATAAAGGATCTTTCGCGTGAAACCTGGACCATTCGTCGTCCAAGCCGGGACGATCTACACGAAGACCCTCCAAGTGCAATAACGCCGGCAGACTCTGTCGAGACGCTGCCCGGTCGAGGGTCGTCAGGACTTGAGTATGGATCTGCATTGCATAGCCTGTTCGAAACCCTGGTGGGCCAGAGAAAGAACGATATCGATGCACTCACGCTCTCTGATTTGAACGAAAGAGTCATGTCGTCCCGCTTTTCGGGTCAAAAATTGGATCGCTATCGTAAATCTGGAGGGTACGCCGCAAGACAGTTTCTGGATTCTACCCTCTGGAAGCGACTCGTCTCGGCCTCGAGAGTACTGACCGAGGTGCCTTTCACGGTGACTCACGTTGAGGCGGGCCTGGATGTGGTGACGAGCGGGGTTGTAGATCTCGCGTTTCGAACCAAAGCAGGTTGGACAATTGTGGATTATAAGTCCGATACTGTAGATGAAGACATTCTCCTTGACCGGCACGCTTCACAGATTCAGGCGTATGTGAGGGCGTGGTCTTCGATCTTTCCGGATGAATCGTGCAGCGGTCTCATCTGGTCAACACAATCCGGACGGGAGGTCCGGGTTAAAGCACTCAATTGAGTATGGACACAGGTATAATTGCAGCAATTGTAGGCGCAGTGATTGGAGGCGCCCTCGTGTTTCTCTTCCAGCGAGCTAAATCAGCTGAAGTCCGGGCGCGCAGCGAAGAGCTGGCGAAAGCGAAGGACACTGCCGAGGCAGAATTGTCGGGTCTCCGAGAGGCCAGCTCTTCGCTGCGCGCCGAACTGGCCGGGGTCGTTGCCGCCCGAGAACAAGAAGTCAAAGGATGGGAAGAGAAACAGGCCGCGTTAGTGAGTGCCCAGGAAGAGCTTTTGAAACAGTTCGATGCGTTGTCCCGCAAGGCGCTCGACATGAACAGCAAGAGCTTCCTTGAGCTGGCCAAGACGCAAGTCCAACGGATGATCACCGAGGTCGATTCAAAAGAAGAAAAGCGGCAGGTGGAAATGCAGAAGCTCGTTGAACCGCTATCAAAAACCCTGAAGGAGGTTTCTGACCATGTGCAGGAGGTCGAGAAAGATCGGGTCAAGGCGTACGCTTCCCTGACAGAACAGGTGAAGGGCTTGTCCGAAGCACAGCTTGCTATCAGAAAAGAAGCTGCAAATCTGGTCAATGCGCTTCGCAAACCGTCCGTGCGAGGACGATGGGGTGAGATGCAGCTGCGCCGGGTCGTCGAAATGGCGGGCATGCTGAGTCACTGTGATTTTGAAGAGCAGCACACCGTGCATGGAGATAACGGCCGACTACGCCCAGACATGATTGTGCACTTGGCGGGCGGGAAGACCATCGTTGTGGATGCGAAGACTCCACTTTCCGCTTATCTGGAAGCTGTGGAAGAGGAGGATGAGGCGAAGCGCGAAGAGAAAATGCTCCTGCATGCGGAGCAGGTACGGATTCATATTCGGCAGTTATCGACGAAAGCGTATCAGGATCAGTTCGAAAACACCCCCGATATGGTGATTCTATTCCTGCCGGGAGAGTCGATCTACTATGCGGCTCAAGAAAAGGACCCATCGCTCATTGAGCTTGGGGTAGACAACAACGTCGTTATCGCCACGCCATCGACCCTGATCATGTTTCTCAAGTCCGTCGCTCATGGCTGGCGACAGGAACAGATTGCGGAAAACGCCCAGAAAATATCGCAGTTGGGACAAGAGCTGTATGAACGCCTCTCTACCATGACGGAACACGTTTCCAAGATGGGAAGAGGGCT
>CALBJU010000368.1 GCA_937893205.1 uncultured Bacteroidota bacterium | reverse complement strand
GCCAGAGCGTCGAAGCGAGTTCAAGCACTGATTTCTGGCAATGGTGAACAACCAGGATTTGAATGAGCTGGTTTTCAGCAGTCGGTCGCGGTTTTCATAAACCCGAAGGAAGGTTTCCTGCATGACATCCTTCGCACTGTCCGAGTCCAGAAGCATTTTGTAGCAGAAAGAATAAACCGGCCCTTTATATCGGTTGTATATCCCTACGAAGGCGAACTCGTCTCCCGCCTGGAAGGATTCTATCAGTGCAAATTCATTCATGCACGGTTTCTTTGTTGTACCACCCTAATGGGCAGGAACTGCTCTTACTGGGATCTGTGCAGATCTCAGGCTTCATGTTAACAATTCTATGACGGCCCAGGTAGGGCAAAGTTGCTGCATAAATCATGATTTGGGACCCACGACCGGAACCATTGAAGATGGCTTTGCGTGGATGCGCGTAAATCGCCATGTGGATTTAGCCGCTGAGACGATAATTCAATTAATGACACGTGAAATCGAGACGTATGTTTTCCCACCGACTTCTTTCATCATTCTTTCTTTTCCTGGTAATTCCCTTCTCTTCCTGTGCTGTGCCTCAACCGCTGGCGGTTGAGGGTCAGGAGGCCTCCACTGAACCGATTCTGGCCAGCATAAACGGGCAGCCGCTCGATATCGACGAATTCGAGCAGCAGTACACTCGAACCAGCGGCAATGCCGGAGTAATCGCGGATACGCTGGCTGCTTATCAGGATTTTCTTTCCCGATATGTCGATTTCAGGATCAAAGTTCTAGAGGCCCGCGAAGCCGGTTACCACACCGACGAATCTCTTGTGGAGGAAATTGGGCAGTACCGGACGCAGCTAGCCCGGCCCTACTTGATGGAGCGCAACGTGATGGAGCCCTTAATACGAGAGATGTACGCCCGTAGAAAAGAGGCAGTGGCGGCAAGTCACATTTTGATTACGGTCACCCTGACAGCATCCCCCGCAGACACACTAGTTGCGTTCACGAAAATCGTTGCCATTCGCGACTCTGTGCTTTCGGGATCTGATTTCGGGATGATGGCGGCGCGCCATTCAATGGACCCATCCGCGAAAGGAGAGCCAGGCGCTCCAGGATATCACGGAAGTCTGGGATTCTTCGGGGGTGGCCGAATGGTCAAACAGTTTGAGGATCAGGCGTTTTCGACGCCAGTTGATAGTGTATCCGAAGTATTTCGAACAAACTTCGGGTATCACGTCCTCATGGTCACAGATAAAATGTCGATGCCCGGCGACCGCCAGCTTGCCCACATCTTGATTCGGGCGCGGGGTGCTTCTGCTGCGGACATAGCCGATGTTGATCAACGAATTTCGCGTGTTGGTACTCGCCTGTCCGACGGCGACGATTTTGAAGAGATTGCCAGTGAATTGTCTGACGACCAGAACTCGGCCCAGAGGGGAGGAGATATTGGTACTCTGTCCTTCGATGCAGGACTCCCCTTCCAGTTCAGAGACGCTGCGTTTTCCATCGAGACTATAGGGGAATACACAGGCCCCGTGACAACTCCGTTCGGTCAGCATTTCATCAAATACATGGGCGAGACAGCGTTTGGCACCTACGAGGAAGAATACGAAGCAATGAAAAATCGCGTGAACAGCATGCCACGCGCCGCCGAGGCTGAGAAGATATTTGCAGCCGGTTTGCGGGCCAATCTCGAAGCCTGGGTGGATTCATCATTGGTAGAGAGGTGGGTGGACACAATGACCGCCGACTCTCTTTACCGAATGTTGGCCACTGGTGACCTTGAGTCTGATGTGTCGTCAACAATATTCCTCCGCCTCGACAGTCATGAATTAACGGCCAGCGAATTCGCTGAGTACTTCTCGTCCTCGCGCCTCCCCAACGTAACCGGCAGTCGCGCAAGGATTTATGCGGTCGCGGACAGGTACTTGGATGAACGGGCGGTTTCTCACGAGGTAGAGTTACTGGAGCAGCGGGATTCGTCTTTCGGTAAAACCATGCAAGATTTCCGGGACGGATTGATTCTGTTCACATTGATGGAGGATTCAATCTGGACGGCTGCTTCTTCAGATACTTTGGGAATGAACGAGTACTACGCCGCTCACTCGGCCGAGTATCAGTTCGTCGATCGCGTCCGGGTCATCTCGTTTTCTTCTGAAACGGAATCCCAGATGGTCGGGTTTGTCGAAACGGTTCGGTCCACGGGAATTGATACTGCGCTGGAACAAGCGGCATCCGATTCAACCTATTCCATCCGAACCGACACAACGTACACTTTCGAATCTACGGGCTCGATATACGACGAGGTTCTGGATATGGACGAGGGCGGAATCACCGACCCGGTATCCTTTAATCGTGGTTTCGTGGTTCTATTTCATGCCGGGATTGATCCAGCACGCCAGATGACCTTTCGGGAAGCTCGATCTCAGGTTCTGAACGAATATCAAGGCGTGGTCGAAGCGACTCTGATTGCGCGTCTGAGGCAAAAATATGCCGTAACCGTTTTTCCGGAAAACCTGGCTCATGTTTTTAACAAGGTCGAGGTGGATCCAGAAAATTGAATGTGCCCGGAGCTCATATCGTCTCGGGGACACCCCTGCTATATTTGATCGCCTTAGTCATGGCCACTGTTCTCCTGACCCTCCCAGGCTGCACCAAACAGATTGAAGGCGAGGACTATGTTGCGAGGGTCGGCAATGAAATTTTGACTCTTGCAGAGATCAATCGTTTGTTGGAAAACACGTCCGCATTTCTGGACTCAAGTGATGCCGTGTCTCAGATCGTCGAGCAGTGGATAACCAACGAACTGTTGTTCCAGGAGGCCGTGTCCCGAGGGTTGAAGGGAGATCCCAGCGTTCAGAGATTGCTTGCGGACAACGAGCGATCCGTACTCATTAATGCCCTCGTGAATAGAATGGCAGCTACAGAAATGGGAGCGGGGCCCGGCGACTCTTCCATACGCTCCTATTACGACCAGAACAGAGATCAACTTGCGCTCAGAGAACCGTTCGTTCGAGTTCGACACCTCGTTTTCGTCGATCCTGATTCCGCTGACTCAGTAAGAACCATCCTGCAATCCCTTGCAGGAGAGCCAGAAGAAACTCCGGTACTTTTGGATCTTAACTCCAGATATTCCTCTGGAGGTCCAGAACTGAACTCATACTATCCGCAAAGTCAGTTATTTGCTCGGATACCGGGCTTGACCGAGGCGGTGAACAGCATAGAACCCGGTGAAGTGCTGCCGCTTTTCGCTCATGAAGATGCTTTTCATCTTATCCAACTCATCGATCGAGTCCCAGCAGGAACTGTGCCTTCACTGGACATGATCGCAGACGAATTGAGAGATCGGGTGGCGATTAAAATGAGGAAACAGTTGTTTGCACGACAGGTTCAACGGCTCCGCACGCGAGCCCTATCGAGGGACGATCTGGAGATTCGCTAAGTTATCTGCGAAGCGGCGCCTTTCCAGACGCATACTATTTTGCGTGCAGGGACCGTTAATAGTACAGCAAGTCGGAGACACACGACCGGGTGATCAAGTCAACCCGGTAATTCACTTCTATTCATGAGATACTTTTCCTATCGCCGCCTCCATCTATGGGGCCGATCATCCTGTCTGGCGCTATTACTGTTTTTTGTGACTGCTCAGGTGCAGGCGCAACAGGAGCGCATACTTGACGAAATCGTCGCTGTTGTGGGCAACTATATCATCCTCCAGTCCGAGGTAGACGGCTTTGTGATGGGAGTTATGAACCAGCAGGGTGTCCCCTACTCAGAGGATATGTGGAAGAGTTCACTCGAACACCTCATTGAGCAACAGGTGCTGGTAATTCACGCGAAGAGAGATACCAATCTGGTTGTTTCGGACATGCAGGTCGATCAAATGATGGATACGCAGATCGACCAACTCGAAGCCCGCGTGGGGGGTCAAGCCGCGCTTGAAGAGCTGTATGGCCAGTCCATTTTGGAAGTAAAGGCAGACATGAGAGAGGAGTTTCGTGATCGAATTCTCGCCGACGATTTCCGTAGGCAGAAACTTACCGGGATCAAGGCCACCCCAACAGATGTCCAGAACTGGTTCGAGCAGGTCCCGACAGACTCTCTTCCCACTTTGCCCGATATGGTTCGCCTTTCACACATTGTGCGAATGCCGCTCGTAACAGATGCGGCGCGTGATGAGGCCCAGGAAATCATCTCCACGATTCGAGATTCTGTCATTGCCGGTGTGATAACGATGGAGGAAATGGCCCAATTGTTTTCTGACGATCCCGGATCGGCACAAACAGGCGGTCTCTACGAGGATATGGGCCTAGGTGAGGTAGTTCCGGAGTTCGCAGCCGTCGCATCGCGATCCCCAATTGGCATCTATTCTCACATTTTCGAAACGGAATTTGGACTTCATTTTCTGAGGGTTAACGAACGACGTGGGGATCGAATAGACTACAACCACATCCTCATAGCATTCGACGATCGCAAAGTCGACGACGCTCCTGCAATTGAGCGATTGGAGCTGCTTCGCGACTCGATCTTGACCAAGGGCGCATCTTTTGAAGTATTAGCACGTGAAGAGTCCGAAGAAGACTTATCCAAGTCTCGTGGTGGACGTGTGACGGATCCAAGCACAGGAGAAAAGAATCTGTTTATTGAAGCGCTTGGCGGCTCCTGGCAGCGCGTACTCATCGATCTCGAGCCCGGAGACTTATCCGAACCGTTTGAAGTTGAATTGCTCGATGGTCGCAGAGCGTATCACATAGTTCGCCTCGACGCCAGGATCGAAGAACACCGCGTTGACATTGTTACGGACTATGAACTCATCGAAAGTCGAGCACTTTTGGACAAGCAGTCCCTGGTGACTCAGGAATGGTTCTCGGAGCTTAAGAAATCAGTATATATTGACATTCGCGGCAAGGCCAAAGCACTATTCCTTGCTGGCAACTAGGATTCTCGATACAATCTCTTATGGAAATTACGACCTCCCCTGATACGGTGGAAGAACTTCACACCGGATTTCGAGCCCTTCAACAGGAGATTGCCAAAGTCATCGTCGGTCAAGACGACGTTATCCGGCAAATATTTGTGAGCATGATTTGCCGGGGACACGTGCTTCTGGTCGGAGTCCCAGGTCTCGCAAAAACACTACTGATTCACACCATAGCCGACGCTATGGATCTGCAGTTTTCGCGTATCCAGTTCACCCCCGATCTGATGCCCAGCGACATCACAGGAACGGAAATCATTGAAGAAGATGCGACCACTGGGCGCCGCCAATTCAAGTTTGTGAAAGGACCTGTCTTCGCCAACATTGTTCTTGCCGACGAGATCAATCGGACGCCGCCGAAGACACAAGCCGCGCTATTGGAAGCGATGCAAGAACACCGAGTGACCGCTGCCGGTCATACGTTCTCACTACCGGAGCCGTTTTTTGTGCTGGCTACACAGAATCCTATTGAGCAGGAAGGGACCTATCCGCTTCCAGAAGCCCAGTTGGACCGTTTTATGTTCAATCTATGGCTTGACTACCCCTCGTTCGACCAGGAGGTAGAGATTGTCAGACAGACCACCAGTGCAGATTCTCCGGACCGGCAACACGTCCTGTCAGCTGCTGATATTCAGAAATTCCAAGCACTGGTACGACAGGTGCCCGTTGCAGACAATGTAATTGAATACGCGGTTCGCCTCGTTACCAGGAGCCGACCTGATAATGACCTCGCCCCGAGCTTCATAAAGGATTATCTGAATTATGGCGCTGGCCCGAGAGCGTCTCAGTTCCTGATCATGGGTGCAAAGGCGGCGGCCGCCCTCGATGGTCGTCTAACGCCCGTCATCGAGGATGTGCGCGACACAGCGGTCTCCGTAATGCGGCATAGGATTGTCAACAATTTCAACGCTGAAGCGGATAATGTGAGCTCCGTTGAAATCATCGATCGCCTGCTCGAATCACAAGAGTAGTCGCATTCAATTGGGCAGCACGAGCCACCATGACTACCTTCAGTCATGAGTGATTTCGCACCCTCTCAACAGATTTCCGCTGACTGGGCCCTCCTCCCCGATGGATGGCATCAGCATGTGAGCATCCAGTTTGATCACGACGGTGTGATTACGGCAATTGCTCCAGCTAAAGATGTCAATCGGGTCGATCTGCTTATCCCCGGGATGATAAATGTTCATTCCCACGCGTTTCAGAGAAGTCTGGCAGGAAGAACTCACAGGTTTTCAAAACCAGGGGATGACTTTTGGTCTTGGCGCACACTCATGTATTCCACCGCCGCCGAGATGACTCCAGTAACACAACACTCTGCTGGAGTACGTGTGTTCAATGAGTTCCTACGGAATGGGTATACCACCGTCTGTGAGTTTCATTACACACACGGCGCCATCGATCGATCGAATGCTGAGATTCCTGCTCTCATGTGCGATGCCCTACTGAGGGCTTCCGGTGAGGTGGGTATTCGTTTTCTCCTGCTCCCCGTGCTTTACCAGCAGGCTGGGTTTGGAAATCAACCAAGCAGCCAGGACCAGCGCTCTTTTGTACTGGATACCCCCGTGTATTTGGGTTTGATCGATCATCTTCGCGCGGAGATGAATCTCAGCAGACTCCAGAGCGTTGGCTACGCCCCTCACTCTCTTCGGGCCGTGGGTTACGACGCTCTCAGAGACTTGTTGGATCATCGCCGGGAAACTGCTCCGGGCTCGCCCGTGCACATTCACGTATCTGAGCAAGCCCGTGAGATCAACGAGTGTATGCTCGCAACCGGAAAACGTCCTGTTGAATGGCTTTTGGAGTCAATGGAGGTTGATCAGTCATGGTGTTTGATCCACGCAACCCATATTTCCGATTCTGAAATGTCCGGCATTATTCAAAGTGGTGCCACAGTTGGCCTGTGTCCGACAACGGAAGCAGATCTCGGTGACGGCCACTTTCCGTTTGAAAAATATGCAGGCCTGTCGGGATCCTGGGCAATTGGATCTGACAGCAACACGAGCGTCTCTCCCGTAGAAGAGGTAAGATTACTTGACTATACAAGCCGTCTCCTTCATCGGAGGAGAAACGTGTTTCAGTTTGACGCCTCGCTGGGTTCAGGAACACGATTATACCAGCGCGCCTGTGAAGGTGGGCGTCTGGCCTCCGGCTTACCGGTTGGCCGGATTGAGCCTCAAAGCCACGCTGATTTCGTAGCTCTGAGCACTTCTCATGCCCTGACGGAAGACCTGAGCGCCGACGAAGTCTTGAACAGCTACATCTATGCCGGTGGAAAAGACCTGATCGATCAAGTCTTTGTCGCGGGGATTCCTCAGCTCTGATTCCTTGCTCCTCTGCCACGCCCTCCCATCAGTCGCGCGAGGGGCCGAGTAGCTTCCAGATTCTCCATGACGATTTTGATGGTCGCCATCATTGGTACTGCGAGCACCATTCCCCATATGCCCCAGAGCCAGCCCCAGAATATGAGAGACACAAGAATCAACAGCGGACTGATGTTCAGCGTGTAGCCCATGATTCTTGGCTCGATGGCGTTACCCATAACCACCTGAATTCCACCGAGTCCCAGGATTACCATCGCCGGAACTCCAAGAGTCTCGAATTGCAAAAGGGTGAGCGCGAAGGGAAACAGAACTGCTATCGTGCTTCCAATATTGGGAATGTAGTTCAGGATGAAGGCGATGAATCCAAATACGAGTGGGAAATCGACTCCGAGAATCAGCAGAACGAGCCAGGTAAGAACCCCCGTACCGAGACTCACAATCGTTTTCGTGACAAGATACTGTCGAACCTGCGAGTCAACGGTCTTCAATACGGATGCCATCCAGTCCGCATGCTGGGTCGGATATACCTCCCGAACCTTGCTAGACAACTCGCCGCTGGACGCGAGAATGAAGAGCATAAACAGGAGAACCAGAAAGGTCGTTGTTATGAAACTGATGAACGATCCAAGTCCTGTTGTAAGAGCGGAAGTGACGGAAGAGATCTCAATTGCATCGCTCCATTTGAAATCTGTCACCTCAATATTGAATTGCTCAGCCCACCCCATGAGCGTAGCTTCTGTATTCGCAACAATAACGGATATCTTTGCCTCATACTTTGGCAATTCGTTTACGAACGTATCCACGCTCGCGAACACAACCCACCCCAGCAGAAACAGGAACAATGAAAATAGAATCAGTACACCAAACAGCGCTGCAAAGGTTGGTATCTTCCTTTTCTTGAGTCCAAGAATTATGGGTTTAAAAATAATCGAGAGCAGTGTCGCTATGACAAACGGCATCAATACTGTCTTCAGCTGTAAAAGCACAGCCCCCAGTACAAAAACGGCTATCGTGCCGACTGAGATGTTGAGTAAAGTATTTCCTTTCACATCGCGAACCGTAATTGAGCAATGAAATTGCGTGGCTTCCTGATATCCTTCCTGGCACTCCTTTTATTTGGCAGTGTGAATCCGGATCCATATCCGGACACTTATTTCGACTCTCCGCTCAAAATTCCACTTCTTCTTGCGGGCAGCTTCGCCGAAATGAGAGCCAACCATTTTCATGCAGGGCTGGACATCAAGACGCAGGGCCGGGCCGGATACAGAGTCTATGCTGCGGCAGACGGTTGGGTTTCCAGAATAGTGGTCTCTCCCAGCGGATATGGTAATGCCCTGTACATCTCGCATCCAAATGGATACATGACGGTCTACGCGCATCTGGATCGATTCAACGACATACTCGGCGAATACATCAAGACTCTTCAATACAGCCAGGAGTCGTTCGCCGTGCAGAGTTTCCCTGATCGAGGCCAGTTTCCCGTTTCACAGGGGGAAATCATTGCTATGTCGGGCAATTCAGGAAGCTCTGCTGGCCCGCACCTCCACTTCGAAATAAGGGATGAAAGGACCGGATGGCCGGTAAATCCCATCCTATGGGGTCTGAATATCAAAGACACTATTCCCCCACGTATTTATCGATTCAAAGTGTACCCCATTGGAGATGGATCGCTGCTCAGGCTCAGAGATTCTCGAACGGGAGGATGGCGAGTCGTCAGTGCCGGAGAAAGTGCCTTCATTGATTTGACGAGACGGGATGGAAGAATCGTGATGAGCCGGGTAAATCGGATCGAAGCTTCTGGGCGAATTGGTTTCGGCATCCAGACACACGACTATCACAACGGCTCGAACAGCAGACTGGGTACCTATCGGATAAATCTAAAAAACGGCCCATATACGCTTTTTCAGTCCGTAATGGATAGATTTTCTTTCGACCAGACCCGCTATATCAATGCCCACGTAGACTACGACGAGCATCGTACTTCCGGACGATGGGTCCAACGAAGTCACTTACTTCCGGGCAATCAACTTCCGCTTTATGAGACTAATGGCAACGGACTCCTCGACCTCGAAGTCGACAAGGTGTACGACTTGACCTATCGTGTCGAGGATTCAGCCTGTAATCTCTCTCAATTTGATTTTTCTGTCTACGGAGTTGAGTCAAGAATCGTGGACACACCCAGGGCCGTGCCTGCCGATCTTGCGTTCGGTCCCGATCGCGCGTTTACCTTTGGTCGGGAGGATGTACTCTTAACAGCCCCGGCTGGCGCATTCTACAGCGCGGCTGAGTTCTCTTATTCCCGACTGATGAATCGTCCCACCGGACTATACTCTGACGTCCATCAGCTGCATGAAACGAGTGTTCCGGTGCACAAATGGATGACCCTAACCTTGAACGCATCTGAATTGCCGACAGAGCTCAGGTCCAAGGCCCTCATCGTGGGTGTTAAAGGCGACGGAAAATTGTCTTCCGCCGGCGGCGAGTTCAAGGACGGCGCCGTCACGACACGAATCAGTGAATTTGGAAACTACGCGGTTACCGTGGACGACGAGCCGCCATCTATCAGAGGGCTCAACATTTCTCAGGGAAAGAACATGTCGGCAAGTGGCGAAATCCGGATTAGAATTCGGGACGATCTGAGTGGCATTCAGAGCTATCGCGGTCAGATTGACGGAAAGTGGGTTCTGTTTCAGTATGACGCGAAATACTCTCTGCTGCGCCACAGATTCGATGGTAGAGTTTCCAGGGGATCACACATCCTGGACGTCTACGTGAAGGACAACAAGAATAACGAGTCCCACCTCTCAGTATCCTTTCGGCGTTAAACGTGGGCGAGCTCGAGGATTACTTGAGCAAATTGATCCTTGTCTGCATCAATCGTCTGGCACGAAGTAGGCAGGGCGTTAAGCTTTGAAAGTTGGGACGGCACTTCGGGATTTATGCCAAGTACTTCAGACACGATCTCCGGGAATTTGGCCGGATGCGCTGTCGAAAGCACCAGTGACGGCCCTTTGGACCGCTGCCCGCCCTCTGAATTTCGCTGCGCTTCCAACCCAACCGCAGTATGCGGATCAGAGACGTAGCCAGCGTCCTCATAGATACGCTTCATTGACAGCCTGGTATCAGAGTCAGAGATCGATACAGCTGCTATCAACCCTGTCATTTCGTCGCGCGTCAAAAGCGAAGATAGACGTTCGAAATTGCTGGGCGCGCCGACATCCATGGCATTGGAATCCGTCCGAACAGAGGGCTTGAACGAAGCCGACGGGTCTGTAAGAAAGTTTGGGAAAAAATCGTTCTTATTGTGCGCCGCGAGAAATCCGGACGTGGCCATTCCAGAAAGTGATGCGAATACCCCCGCTGTCAGATTTCCTAAATTACCACTGGGCACGATCATCTGCAGATCGTTGCTACCCAAGGTTTTAACGGCCCACATGTAATACAGCATCTGAGGGAGAAGCCGACCAATATTTATCGAGTTTGCTGTCGAAAGGGACACGTCCCTCAGCTCAGGATTCGTAAAAGCTGACTTCACCAGTGACTGACAATCATCGAACGTGCCCCTTACCCGGAAGGCATGCACGCCCGGCCGCTTGACTACGAGCTGCCTTTCTTGCACGCGACTGACCTGGTTCTCCGGAAACAGCAACACCACATCGATTCCTTCTATTCCAGCGAAGCCGTCTGCCACAGCGCTTCCTGTATCCCCGGAAGTCGCCACCATGATTGTGATCCGCTTTCCGGTGCGCTCGAGCCGTCGTCCCAGGAGCCTTGCCATAGTTCTTGCACCGAAATCCTTGAATGACAGGGTAGGTCCGTGAAAAAGCTCCATCACGAACACGTTTCGATCCAGTTCGACGATTGGAACCGAAAAGTTGAGTGCGTCCTTCAGTACCGACTCAAACGAGTCTTCAAACTCAGTGCCCTTCAGCCAACGAGAAAAGATTTCGAGACTGCACGACGCGAACGAATCCTCTGGAAGGTCTGCAATTTCAATCCTGGGAAACGAGAGGGGTAGAAACAGCCCCCCGTCTGGTGCCAGACCGCTCTCAAGAGCCTCTCCGATAGAAAACGTCTTACCTGAGGATCTCGTACTTCGATATCTAATTTCAGCCATGGAGTGCCATCATTTCGTCAATGTGGCTCCTGTCAGATTTACAGAATCTGTAATCGATGCGCACTCATATCCAGCATCACGACACGCGGTTGCCATGGCCTCTGCTACTCGGCTCGCATCACTTGAAGATCCACACACAGCGTACATCGCGGGCCCGGAGCCCGACAGCGCGCAACCCGCCGCCCCAGCCGCAAGTGCAGCTTCCTTTATGCGCTGATACGGAGGAAGTAGCTGCGAGCGAGTAGGCTCTATCAGGTCGTCGCTCATGATCAGGGCTCCAATAGCTGCCGTATCGTTGGTGTTGATCGAATTTATGAGGAGACCCAGTCGGGCAGCATGATCAACGGCGCGAGTCAGGGGAATCGAATCCGGTAGGTGCTCGCGTGCGTTTATGGTTAGCACCTCCAATTCCGGAAGTAGGACAGCAAAGCATATATCCGACGCGCCTTCGATACGCATAAAGCCTTCAGGCGATGAGGACTGGAGAAGAATAAATCCGCCCAGAAGAGAGGGTAGTACGTTGTCGCCGTGAATGGAGTGCGAGACGATAGCTTCTCCTTTCATAACTGCCGGTATGAGGTCTTCTTTTGAGAGGGTCCCTCCCGTCGCTCCATTCATCGCCACCGCCGCTGCAACAGCACTGGCTGCGGAACTACCAATGCCAGAACCGGCGCGAAATCCCTTATCGATCTCAATGGAGATTCCGCCATGGTAGCCAACCATTTTTGCCACCTCGATTGCTGCAACCGAGGCCGTGTTCCGTTTGGCATCGGTAGGACCGGTCCATTTACTGCCCCGGGCGAAGGATACCCGAATTTCACTTCCCTCTAGAAGGGTGATGGAGACCGTATCTCCCCACTTGGTGAGGGCGACTCCCAGTGCGTCAAATCCCGGTCCCAGGTTGGAAAGTGATGCCGGAGCCCAAGCTGATGTGAAATTGGTCATTGCTGGATCAGGACGTCAGATCTCAAACCCCATTTAGAAACTTCTCAGCAGTCCGCACCATGTCAGGACTTCCAATGTAGACAGGCGTTCTCTGGTGGAGTTTCTCGGGTTCGATCTCCATTATCCGTTTGTGTCCGGTAGACGCCGCACCACCAGCCTGCTCTGCAATAAACGCCAGAGGATTGGCTTCGTACATAAGACGCAACTTCCCATTCAGATTTTTATGGGTAGCTGGATACATATAGAGGCCGCCTTTCAGGAGGTTACGGTGGAAATCAGCCACAAACGAGCCGATGTAACGCGTACTGAGAGGCCTGCCATCTTCGGGGCTCTCTTCCTGCATCCACTTGATATATTTTTTCAGTCCGGCATCAAAACTTTCATAGTTGCCTTCGTTTATAGAATACATCCCCCCGTCTCGAGGCGTTCGAATGTTGGGGTGAGTGAGCAGGAATTCTCCGATGGCCGGATCAAGAGTAAAACCGTTCACACCGTGGCCGGTCGTGTACACCAGGATAGTGGAGCTCCCGTAGACAATATATCCGGCTGCCACCTGTTTTTCTCCGGGCTGAAGAGCGTGCTCGACAGACGGCTCAGTCACGCCTTCCGGCAGTTGGTAGATACTGAAGATGGTCCCCACAGATACATTGACCTCGATGTTTGAAGATCCGTCCAGAGGATCCAGAAGCACGATATACTTGCCCTCACTTTCGACCCCCGCCCGAATGGGAATAGCCTCTGAATGCTCTTCAGAACCGATCAGGCAGCACTCCCCACCCCTTCGTAGAGCACGGACAAACTCTTTGTGCGCCAAGGCATCCATTATCTGTTGGACCTCACCCTGGACATTTATCTCTCCAGTACTCCCGAACACATCCACAATTCCTGCCCTGCGCATATGCCAGTTCACGAGCTTTGCGGCAACACTGATATCTCTCAGTAATCTCGAAAACGATCCCGTCGACTCCTCGTACGCAATCTGGTTTTCGATAATGAACTGCTCAAGCGTTTTAAAGGCTCCTAATTCGTCGAGCTTTCCCTCAGGCTGCATCAATTCAACCAAG
>CALBJU010000367.1 GCA_937893205.1 uncultured Bacteroidota bacterium | reverse complement strand
GGAACCCATCTTGGATTTGAATCTGACGTCTCGTGGTTGGACAGATTGGTTTCACCCGTCCCGTCCACATTGATAATCATCACCTCAAAAGGTCCCTCGCGTGCAGATACAAACGCAATCTGCGTCCCATCTGGAGACCATGCTGGCGCGAGATCGTCTTCAGCCGAAAATGTCAATCGCGTGACACCCGATCCATCGGACGCGTTCATCACGTAAATTTCTGCGTCACCATCTCGATTGCTGCTGAAGGCGAGCTGCGATCCATCGGGCGACCAAGAGGGGTATCGGTCATCGGCTTCATGATCCGTGAGTTGGGTCACATCGCTTCCGTCTATATTCATCACGAAAATGTCCATTGAATCGCTCTCCAAGTCCATACGATTGGAGTAGAACGCAATGCGATCGCCAGAAGGAGACCAGAACGGGTGACTATCTACAGCTGAGTGATTCGATAGGTTGACCGCCTCACCTCCATCGACGGAAATAATATAGATTTCGTCATTTCCTTCCTCGTTTTGGGCGTCGTAGACGATTCGGGATCCATCTGGAGAAAAGGAAGGATCGATACTCCCGTTTGGGCTGGTGGTTACCTGCCTTGGATTCGAGCCGTCTCTGTCCATCACCCAGATTTCTCGCGAATCCCCCCTGCCGCTGATGAACGTTATCAATGAGCCATCCATTGAACCGGAAGGGTGGTAGTCCAGCGAGTCGTGTAGGGAGATATTTACGAGGCGGGCTCCTTCTGCATCCATCAGGTAGATCTCGGAATTTCCGTCGCGTGACGTTTGAAACGCGATCAGATCAATTCCATCGGTGCCTGAGACCGAAGTTTCTTGTTCGGCAGGAGAACAGGCGCCAAGGACGAGAAGCAGACTACCGAAGACTGCGCATTTCAGGTATTGAGAATTCATGGCGTTCGACCTCAAATATGTCAAAAATAGTGCTATCGCTTGATGACGACTCCGTCCTCGATGTCTACAGACGGATATCGAACGACCTCCTCTCCTGTGACCAAGCCTTCTGTCACATGGATCATGTCGGCTGAGCGTTCGCCCAGCTCGACGGCCCTTTTGGAAACGGTGCCGCCATCAACAATGAATGTATACCATCGCCCATCTTCCTGAAAGACCGAGCTGATCGGAATGGTAACAATGTCGTCGGCCTCCCACACAACAATTCCGGCCTCTACCCTGAACCCCACTCCCAACTGACTCGGAGCTTCCTCGAGATCAATGATGACGTTTACACGCTGTTCCTCAACACCCAGAGCAGATATTTTAGTGAACGCCGCGGGCTCCACGAGCCGGACCCGTCCCAGCAAGGAGTTTTCCCCTCCCCAGCCAGTAATGTCGACCCGATTACCGGGTCTGATCCGCACGGCATCTTCGGACAAAACGTCAACGACCAATTCCAACAACTCCGTATCTCCCATCTCCAGGATAGGTGTTCCAGCCAGCACCACTCTTTCGCTCTGCTCGAAGACTCGAAGGATGCGGCCACTGACCGGCGCCACAACCTCCGATCCGGAAGCATCACGATCAGCATCATTGGTAATCAGCATGGCCTTGGCAGCCAGCACATCGGCGTTGGCGGCAATCAAGGTTTCGCCCGCCGCTTCAAGCTGCCGAACCGCCGACGAGGCGGCCAATTCCGCCTGCTCCAGCATTTCTGCAGAGATTATATCCTGCTCGGCAAGGGAGCGTTGACGCTTGACGGTGAGCTCAGCTTGTTCAGAAACGGCGCGCGCATCATCAATCAGCGTCCGAGCCTGTCTTTGGCGCGCGGTTGCGGCCTCGTGTCTGGCGCGACTTACCTGGCTCGATTGACCGCTATCCGGAGTAGGTAGAACCTTGAAGAGAACACTCCCTTCACCCACTTCATCACCTTCCTTCCAGTTGACCCGCTCGATCAGGCCTGAAGTTGGCGACGTCACTACGTATGATTCGCCAACTCGAGTCCGTCCTTCTTCACGAATGGAAACCTCCAGAGAGGTACGCTCTACCTGAACGGTCACGGCCAGGACTCCTTGATCGGAATACTGTACGACAACTATCACGATTATTACCACCGCAAGCAAGCCGAATATCAGGCGCCGTCGCTTCAACATGTTTGTCAATCTCGTGTTTTGAGAACCGATATCAGATCGTAATTATTCAAACGTCTACGCACAATCCAAAAACTGCCTATGGCTGCTGCAATCGTTACTACAGTCGAGAGAAAATACGTCCCGGCGTCCACAACTAATGGAATTCGAAACGTTTCGGTAGGGACCATGAGGACGATGCCCTGGGCAAAGAGATATCCAATGTACCACCCGATCGGAATGGCAAAGAGGGTGATCAAGCCCTGTTCGCTGAACAACAGAACCGCCACTTCCCTCTTGGAGAATCCGAGTACTCGCAAACTGGCAAGCTCCCGTCCGCGCTCTGAAAGAGCAATTCTTGCTCCATTGTAAATGACGGAAACGGCAATAATCGACGAAAAGCCGATGAGGAAGAAAATCCCGATATACATGCTCTTCGACATCTGCTCATCGAAGAGGTCAAACGCTTTCCTCGGCGATGTAACACTCGCTATGGCGGGGAGCTTTCCTAAAATACCGGATAGCTGAGAATGATCTAGATCCGAGCTGGCAAGACTGGCACCGGATACCATGCGGGGTCCGCCGACCAAACGATGAAGCTCAACGATATTCATATACACCGACATCCCCATCAAGTCGTCGACAATGGAAACGACCTCCAGTTTTCGTGACACACGAGCACCCTCGAGCACCTCTACTTGAACTCGATCACCCGGAACTACCTCTAGCTGGTCCGCCAGAACTTTACTGACGACCAGCCCCTTCAGCGGCATCGGAATAATGCGCCCGTCCGAGTCGACGATGCGGCTCAGTTCATCACCCAGTGCGCGCCCCGTTATACCAGATTCACGCTCTCGATGACCCTTTGAAATCCTTACCGGCACCATTCTGAACATTTCTGCACTGGCCACTCCCTTAATCCTCCCCAGTTCAAACTTGGACCCAATACCGAGTGATCGATTGAAGGTCACCGACAGGTCTTCCCGTTGAGCCACGTTAAATTGCAGATCCATCAGGCGATCGACACCATCAAACATGAACATGCCGGTTATGAGGATGGCAACCGAAAACGATACCCCTAGAGCAGAGAACAGGCTTTTGATGGGGCGTCGTTCGATATTTCTCAGGACCATTCTCGTCGATGAATGCAAATACTTGGCCAGGCCAAGACGCTCAAAAATCCCCGGCGCAAACCGAGCCGGTGCCTGGGGTCGCATCGCCTCTGCCGGTGGTAGGTTGATCGCTTTTTTGACACCCCCGAGGGCGCCAACAATGGCTGCGATTACGCTAATCGCGATGGCGAATGCGACGAGGCCTGCGCTCAGTTCATAGTGTAAATCAGGGAAGACGAAGTAATCCTTGTACAGCTCGACCATGACTCCGCCAAGCCACGCTCCGATGCCAATGCCGATGACGGCGCCCGCGAGCACCGCTGTAAGGGCAAATTGGAGGTAAAACAAGCCGATATCCACGTTGGAATACCCAAACGCCTTGAGCACGGCAATTTCCTGCCGTTGCGTTGATATCAGTCTTCTCAGTACAATGTTGAGCAAAAAGGCGACGACGGCCAGAAATATGGCGGGAATTGCCGTCCCCATCGTCCGATTTTGCTTGAGTTCATTTTCCAGGAACAGATTGGACAGCTGAAATTCTCGACCGTAGCTACCAAGCCCCCCGTAGGGCTCCAGTATGCGGTTCAACTTCAGCATGACGCCTTCGACATCGGCATTCGAAGCCAGTGTCAACACCACTTCGTTGAAAGCACCCTCCATATCGAAGACCGAGCCGATAGCCTCTCGGCTCATCCAGACGATGCCGTAATTGGCGTCATCTGGGAAGAGGGCACCCGCCGGAACGGCATAGCTATGTTCTGGTGATATCGCGATTCCGATGATCTCAAGATTACGAAGCCTTCCATTGATGACTGCGCGAAGTGTATCCCCTTCAATAAATTCGTTCGCCAGCGCAAACTTCTCGCTTATCATCACGCGATCTCGGTCCCGCCCTGTCACCCACCTGCCTGAGCGCATATGCAATGCGCCAAGCATTACCGAGGGATCTGACGCGGAGATAAATCGACCAGTAGCGGGTGTATCCCGATCATCCAGATCGAGTGACGCAGCAAACGTCACTCGCGTGTCCACAGCAGTGACGCCCTCAATCTGTTCGATCTGACCGCGAAGCAATTCCGGAGCCCTTTCCAGATTGGACCACACGTCTGGAAAACGAGATTCATGGTAGTAGGAGTCTCTGGCGATCACCAGCGACTCGTAGGTACCTCGCATCGACAGAACGGTCATGATGGCCGTCGCAACGACAGCGGCAATGGAAAACATCTGACCGCGGTGGTGCCAGAGATCTCGAAACAACTTTTTATTCAGTGCTTTCATCCACCGCTACCATTCGATCTCTTCGAGAGGAGCCCGTTTCTCGTTGATTATCGTTTTTGAGATGCGGCCGCTGCTCATCTGAATGACTCTGTCTCCCATCGCGGAAATAGCTGCATTGTGGGTGATGACGGCAATTGCCGTCCCGAGATCTTCATTCACCCGTTCCAGCGCCCGCAGCACGATTCTCCCCGTCTCGAGGTCCAGGGCGCCGGTCGGCTCATCACACAATAAAACGTTGGGACGCTTCGCTATGGCTCTCGCTATCGCCACGCGTTGTTGCTCTCCTCCAGAAAGTTGAGCAGGAAAGTGATCCATTCGATCTTCGAGACCGACCAGCTCCAGGGCCTCTTCCGGAGGCATGGGATCGTCAGATATTTCGGTTACCAGTTCGACGTTTTCTCTGGCAGTTAGACTGGGAATCAAGTTGTAAAATTGAAATACAAAGCCAACGTGTTTGCGGCGATACTGGGTTAACTGAAAGTCGTCGGACTCGGACAGAATGATATCCCGGTAACGGACCGAGCCTTCGGTTGGCTTGTCCAGGCCTCCAAGAATGTTCAGCAGGGTGCTTTTACCGCTTCCTGAAGCTCCAAGCAACACGAGTATCTCACCATCAAACAGATCGAAATCGACGTCTCTGAGAGCGGTGACTTTAACTTCGCCCATATCATAGATTTTCCACAGTCCGCGCGCCTCAAAGATCTGACGACGTCCATCCATCTTTAAGCTAGCAGTATCTGCCTTCTCAGCGTCAGCTTCGCGGGATTTATCCGATTCCATGGTCATCCGTGTATGGCTCTTCGAAAGTGGTGAGGTAATCACTTAAAACTCGCTGCTTTCTACTGCTTCTGGTACGAGATTGGCGCACGAAAGTTTGTATTTATCCCGTCACTCCGGTATGTGAAAGAGCATATTTCACGAGTTAAATACAGTCCTTTTGATCTTTCTAGCAGTATTTTGAGGATTCGCTCTTCACCCATTCAATTCTTTTGGAACACCATGCAGCTACACGGACTCTCTCTCATCGGAACATCACTCGGCGAACCTGTGGGAGCGTCTTTTCACGCGGTAAATCCATCGACCGGCTCGGACTTGCCCGAGTTGTTCTATACCGCTTCCGCCGCAGAGGTGGATCGTGCTGCAGAACTGGCGAG
>CALBJU010000366.1 GCA_937893205.1 uncultured Bacteroidota bacterium | reverse complement strand
TTGGAAAAGACCTCGAACCTCAAATTGTCTGAAGGGTGAACTCGAGAGAACCCTCATGTACATGCGCTCGATTGCCGGCGCCGACAACAGCGCGATGCGGCTGGCTTCAACCCCTCCTCCGGCGGGTGACAACAGGAGTCTCTCCCCCAGTCGGCGCCCAAGCACAATTCCGGGCCGCCCATCGACGCGGCGTACATCGAATTCGCCCATTGTGGTAGCCGTCGCAATTCCATCGTCCGCCGACATCGCCTCGCCATCTATGCCGCGAACAATCACCACTTTATTTACATCTCCCGAGCCATCGTGCAGGAGTAACGCCTTTCCTTCAACGTACGCAGTGGCGGAAATCACATCTGGGTTTTGAAGGGCTAGGCTGATGAGCGAGTCGGCGGATTCAAATCCTCGGTCTTCAACGCTCACTATCCGGACATGAGGATCATACGAGACGAGCATATCTCTAACGAAATCGAAAAATCCGTTCAATACCGAAAGGACGACGATAAGGGCTGCAACCCCAAGCGCCACACCGACTACCGATATACCAGTAATTCTAGATATGAGCGAAATCGACCGCGGGCTCGACAGGTATCGTCTGGCTATCAGAAGGCGAAAATCCAATTCGTCGGCACCAATTGTTGAATATGGTTGCGAACCGCTCCTGCGAACAGGAAACGATGAGGGACCGCAGCGGAGACCTAACCTCCCAGCTGCGCCGCGGGTCCGGTCACGCCCGGGGAGGACCCCGTGGCATTCTGCCCGTAGTAGAGCGGAAAGTAGGGTACCCCTGAACAATACTGGACAAATACGGTTGTCCATTTTTGAACCCTGTCAGCAGCAAACTGAAAAAAAGAACGAAATATCACCTTCTGATCTACTGGGTAGTGCTCGCCGTCTTGCCTGGGGCCGCAATCGCTCAAGACAGTGTCGACTCCCTCAGGGCTCAACGCACGTTCGGCGCACAGGTCCTTCTCACCAATAGTGGGTTCGGAATCGGTGCGTTTCTTTCCAGACAAACATCACCAGTTCACACGTTCTCGGCTGAGATCAGTCTTTCGGCAGTAAAAGACGAGCGGGAAGTCGCCTTTTTTGATCGATTTGGGCAACGAGACGTGCCCAACAAAGCTAATTACCTTCTTGAGTTTCCAATCCAGTTTGGGCTCGAAAAGAGACTTTTCCGGGACCAGATCGAAGACAATTTCCGGCCGTTCATCTATGCGTCTGCGGGACCTCTTCTCGGGTGGCTCTACCCCTATTTCGATGACAAGAACGGCAACGGTGTCTTCGATGACGAAGAGCGCTCGTTTGATGTTTTCAGTGGACTCTCTTCCGGTCGCTTCGTGCCCGGAATCAACGTTTCCTTCTCGATCGGAGCTCGCTTTGGCGATCCCGGCGGAACGGCGAGCGGCGTCCGAATCGGATACCGACTCTCCTATTATGCTGACCCCATTGCACTCCTGGAGGCTTCAATCAAAGAGCCTACAAGACGCATCGGGACCCCTATCATCGTCGTGTACTTTGGTAGAATGGGCCGCTGACAAATGTCATACTCCAGGCGAAGTCAGGCGCGCTATCAAACGTTGAATCGGAACAGAATGACGTCGCCATCGGCTACGACGTATTCTTTGCCTTCAGATCGCATTACGCCAAAGTCCCGGGCGCCAGATTCCCCGTTGTGTGTTACGTAATCGTTGAACTTGATCGTTTCAGCCCTGATAAAACCCCTCTCGAAATCTGTGTGGATCTGGCCAGCAGCTCCCGGTGCTTTGGTACCATGGGGTACGGTCCAGGCGCGAGTCTCCTTTGGGCCAGCTGTGAAAAAAGTAATCAAGCCCAGCAGTTTGTACGCG
>CALBJU010000365.1 GCA_937893205.1 uncultured Bacteroidota bacterium | reverse complement strand
TCGAACCGGCTCAACGGTCTTCGAACCCGTCAGCAGCAGGAGAATTGCAATTAAGTAGGTCAGCTGAAAAGTAGTTTTCAATTTGGCCCACCTGGAAGTCTTGAGCGTTTTGCCGCCTCGTTTCAGCCACAATCGCAGTCCTGTCACCGAAACGTCTCTGAGGGCGATCAACGCTACGAGCCACCACGTCACATATTCTGGTAGAATGAAAACGAGAGCGATGAATGTGCCAAGAACAAGGACCTTGTCCGCGATTGGATCCAAAAACTGACCCAGGGCGGAACCTGTGCCATAGTGGCGAGCGACTTTCCCATCAGCCCAGTCTGAAATAGAGGCGTACACGAAAAGCGCCAGCGCCCAACCATATCCAACGAGAGAATCGAAGAATAGCAGAGTCAACAGAAAAGGCGTGACCAGTATGCGGGTGATGGTCAGCGCGTTCGGTAAATACTTCATCGTTTGGGTGTGCCTTGTCCCCAATATAGGAACCGAATCCGCTCAAACTGAACACCGAAAATGATTTGGATGCTGACATTTTGTCCGAATAGAGAGATCGGCACTGTTCTTGCAATTCCCTTCCAACAGACGCAAATCACGTGTCTACCTGACAAAATTACATTGCACAAACAGAATCGGATCAGACCTCTATGGGAAAGATCATAGGAATTGACCTTGGAACGACGAACTCCGTCGTTGCCGTAATGGAAGGTGGCGAAGCCGTTGTCATCACCAATGCTGAAGGTGACCGCACGACACCTTCGATAATCGCGTTCAAGAAAGACGGCGAACGCCTCGTTGGTGCCCCGGCAAAACGCCAGGCGATCACCAATCCTGAGCACACCATATTTTCGATCAAGCGATTTATGGGAAGGATGTTCAAGGAGGTGGGATCAGAACTTAAGACTGTGCCCTACGACGTTGTCAAAGGGGATAACAACACGGCTCGTGTGAAAATCGATGATCGCGTCTATACGCCGCAGGAGATCTCCGCAATGGTGCTTCAGAAATTGAAGCAGACCGCCGAGGATTATCTGGGAGAAAAGGTTACTGAAGCGGTGGTTACCGTTCCGGCCTATTTCAATGATGCCCAGCGAACTGCGACCAAAGAAGCCGGTGAAATCGCGGGCTTGAACGTCCGACGAATCATCAACGAACCCACGGCCGCTGCCCTTGCATACGGCCTGGACAACAAGGATGCGGAAGAAATAGTGGCTGTCTTCGATTTGGGAGGCGGAACCTACGATATCTCGATTCTTGAGCTTGGAGATGGCGTATTCGAAGTCAAGGCAACCAGTGGTGATACACACCTTGGCGGTGATGACTTTGATCAGTGCCTGATCGACTGGATCGCGGACGACTTCAAGAAAAATGAGTCGATCGATCTTCGCAAAGATGCCATGGCCTTGCAGCGTCTGAAGGAAGCCGCCGAGAAAGCTAAGGTCGAACTGTCCTCTTCCACACAGACGACCATTAATCTGCCATTTATTACTGCGACCCAGGACGGGCCCAAGCACTTGACGCTCGACTTAACGAGGGCCAAATTTGAGCAGCTCGTTGACGGTCTGATTCAGCGCACCATTGGACCAATGGAGAAAGCGCTGAAGGATGCAGGCCTCACCAAAGATCAGATTGATGAAGTCATTCTGGTTGGTGGCTCCTCCCGAATTCCAAAGATTCAGGAAGTGGTCGAAGAGTTTTTCGGCAAGAAACCAAATCGCTCGGTCAACCCTGACGAAGTCGTTGCGGTAGGGGCTGCCATTCAAGGTGGCGTGCTGTCGGGTGATGTGTCAGATGTGCTCCTCCTGGATGTCACGCCACTGAACCTCGGAATCGAGACCCTCGGAGGCGTTGCCACGAATTTGATCGCGGCGAACACCACGATCCCGACCAAGAAAAGCGAAACGTTCTCGACGGCTGCTGACAATCAGCCATCGGTAGAAATTCACGTACTGCAGGGAGATCGCTCGATGGCTACTGGCAACAGGACGATTGGTCGTTTCCATCTTGATGGTATACCGCCGTCACCACGAGGCTTGCCGCAAATCGCCGTCACTTTCGATATTGACGCGAACGGCATACTGAGTGTCTCGGCGAAAGACAGTGCGACCGGTAAGGAACAGTCCATTCGCATCGAAGCCTCTTCCGGCCTTACGGACAAGGAAATCGAACAGATGCGGACGGATGCCAAGGCGCACGCAGAAGAAGATCAGAAGCGTAAAGACGAAGTTGACAAGATCAACACGGCTGATTCGCTCATCTTTTCCAGCGAGAAGAATCTTTCCGATTACGGCGAGAAGCTCCCCGAGGATAAGAAGGCAAAGATCGAATCTGCTCTTGAGCGTCTCAAGGAGGCACATAAAGAGAGCAACCTTGAAGACATGGAGTCGGCCATGCAGCAGCTGAATGAAGCATGGAGCGATGCCAGTCAGGATCTTTACCAGGCTCAGCAGGACGCTTCGACTGCCGAATCTTCCGACTCAAATGAGGAAGAGGAAGAAGACGGCGACGAAGTAAAAGACGTGGATTACGAAGTGGTTGAAGAGGAAGAAGACCAGGCTTAATCCGCGGTTCTTAGCTGATAGATGCTATTTGGGGCGGGTGCGAATGCACCCGCCCCACTTTTTTTGATCTAAAAACTATGGCCTGGGGCCCGGCCAGCCCCTTAATGCTCGACGACGAACGAGCCCGTGTAAACTTCAGTCTCTGAGAGGAAGCGATACACATAGACTCCGCTCGACCAGCCCTCTACGGGGAGTGTGAACCTCACCTTGCCCGAAAACGGCGTGTCGATATGACGAACTTCAATCTGGCGTCCGGCTACGTTCCACACCTGAAGGGTGAACCTGCGTGCTCCTTCGTGCTCCAGTTCAAACGTGGCTCGGCCATGGACGGGATTCGGATACACCATGTGGACCGAAAACGATTGAGGCAGTTCGTCAGGATTCTCAACATCAGTAGATCTCAGTTCCTCCGATATCACATATCGTCGCGAAGCATCGAGACCACGCGCTGTTTGTACCAAACCGCTATCCCAGAATATTCTTAACTCATCTGTGGTGGTGGCATCTCCAATTCCAAAATGAGCGCGCGCACTGTTCTGCGAATTGTAACCCTCGCCAGCGTGTAGCAATCGAGTCAGCGTTCGGCCCTGCACGTCTAGTTCGAGGCGGGCACCGAACCCGAAGCTGTCTGATTCTAATCCACGAAGTTCGATGGAGAGCCAGGATCCCGCAGAGGTCGTCTCGTTTAGCAATAATCTGTGACGGCCGCCCTGATTCGCAATAACGATATCCAGGAGTCCGTCATTGTTGAAATCGCCGACCGCCAAACCCTTGTCCTGCGCCTGAAAACGAAAATCTCCAATCTCATATTCGGGTTTGAACCGACCAATCTCGTTCAGGAACAGTGACGGAGGTTGTACACCGGCAGCCGCGGCAGATACGATTACCAGATCATCATCCGCATCATTATCGAAATCACCGAATGAGACACCCCAGGAGACGCCATTGTGTGCCACATTCCAAACGGTCGCTTCTTCCGTGAATGATCGCACACCATCGAACATGTACAGGCCTGCGGTTAGAATTCTGGTCACGTACGCGTCAAGATGACCATCCTGATTGGGATCGCCCCACGCGAGACCCATCGAGTACCCGACTCCGACATCCTGAATGTTGTATCGCGCAGCCTCCTCTGAGAAGTTGGTACCCGAATCGTTGATGTATAGAAGTGTCACATCATCCAGATCATGCATCACGATCAGATCTCTGTCTCCATCTTCATCGAGATCGATCCACATGGCCTGCATTGCCGTGGAGGAAGAATCACCTTGAACTCCGTACCACTCCGTGACATCTTCGAATCGGAGTCCGTCCATATTCAAGTACAATTTGTCCGGACCCTTGTTGACTCCGAGGAAGAGATCCTGAAAGCCGTCGTTGTTCAGATCTCCAAACGTTGCCGTTCCCAGCTTCGCGGCAGTATCCAATCCCATGGCGGAGGCCTCATCCAGGTAGGTCCCATCTCCTTGGTCCACATAGAGGGCACTTCGCCCGTCGGCCGATTGTCCGATAAAGAGATCCGGACGTTGATCGTTGTTCACATCTACCCATATCGGCACCAGCATCCTGCCTTCAGCCGTGACACCGAGGATGCTTGTAACATCGGAAAAGGTATTATCCCGATTGTTTAGCAGCAGGACAGGACCCCCACCATCAACCGCAAAGGTCAGGTCATCCCAGCCGTCCCGATTGAAGTCAAACGCGGACACACCAATACCGCCTGGATATCCTTCCAGTCCTGCGCTTACCGTGACATCCCGAAACGATATGCTCTGCCCTAGTGCTGCTGCGGCTGAAGTCAGCAACAACACTCCTGTAACGATGAGTTTCATTTGAAAAGTGAATCTTCCGAAATCCTTCCGCTGAACAAATCAAGGCCGGAACACTTGATTATCCCTAAATGAACCAAAAAAAGGGGGAAACATCAATGTCTAGATCAGATCAATTCCCTCAGATCTGAAGAAACAGCCTCTGAAAGGCTGTCTGAGTCATAATGGACCGGTTCAACTACTGCTGCAAAATGAAGTTGAAACTGATCACCACGTCGTCTTTTGTATGAAGAGAGCCAAACATGGCTGTGGGAGGTTTCATCCCGAAATCGGACATTTTCAGCTCGTAGGACCCCGTGAACTGAGGCGTACCGATTTCCGACTCAGACTCGATCATATGGATGATCACCGGATTCGACGTTCCCACCATTTCGAGGGATCCCGACATATTCCACTCCCCGTCTTCGTCTTTTTCAGCTGAATCGAGGGAGAAAATCATCTCCGGGTACTCGTCTACATTGAACGAATTGTGCATCAACCGATCCATGATCATGCTCCGGCCGCTTTTGATTTCCTTGACGACAATCGTCACACTCGCGCTCACCGGGACACCGTCACCCAGCTCAAAGCTGCCCGTGAACTCGTTTGCCGATACACTCCAGTCCGACTGATTCGATGTGCCATCTACTTCGAGGGTTGATCCCTCGGCGAGGCTATACGTCGTCTGCGCACCGGCTGGCACGGTGAGCATAACGCTCAGAGCAACGGCCAGGAGAAATAATCGATTCATGTTTCCAATGATAGTTGGGGAGTGAACACAAACGGCGTCAATGCCCTTCGGGATCCCTTTTGGAAGTCTATTCAGCACAGAATAAAGTTATCATTTAGTAGGAGCGAAATTGTATCTTCAGCCTCCACCCGCGGTCATTTTCTAATCGTTGGCCGCCCTGTTGATAAGCCATTCCAATGTGATATGCCACATCTGAAAAAAGAACCACAGAAAGTATCAGTCCCTGATTCCCGCAGAGATTTTATCAAGAAGAGTGCTTTTGCAGCTGGTGCCTTGGTGGCCAGCGTGAAATCCAGCGCCGCCGCTACCACCTACTCAAAGGCTCCTGCGAAAGGCAGTGTACTTGGAGCCAATGACAGGCTGAACGTGGGCTTCATTGGAGTTGGGGGACAAGGATTCGGTGCCCACGTAAAGAATGTCACCAACGCAGAGACCGATTTTTCAACCAGACATACCTACGACTACAACGTTGTCGGTATGGCGGCATGTGATCTGTATAGTGGGAGACGTGAGCGGGCGTTCGCACACATTGACGGTGTGCGTCAGAGTCGAAATCTTGGAGATTACACGGTGAAGACCTATCAGGATCACCGTAAACTGTTGGACGACAAAGACATCGACGTGATTTTCATCGGCGCTGTGGATCACTGGCACGCTCGAATCGCCATCGATGCCATGCGTGCGGGAAAGCACGTCTACTGTGAGAAGCCGATGACCCGATATCTCGGAGAGGCGTTTCAGATCTATGACGTCGTCAAGGAAACCGGCATGAAATTCCAGATCGGATCGCAGTACTGTACGGAGGCCAAATGGCATAAGGCGGCTGAACTGGTGAGAGCTGGTAAAATTGGCGCCGCCACGTTCGCGCAGAATTCTTACATGCGCAATTCTCCTGATGGCGAGTGGAATTACTACAGACTGGAAGAAGGTGTTACGCCTGAAACCATGGATTGGGATCACTGGCTGGGATCGGTCCACAATCGTCCCTCCTTCAACAGAGAGCACTACCATCGTTGGAGAAAATATCTTCCGTATTGCGCCGGCATCCTGGGCGACCTACTGGCTCACATGATCCATCCCCTGATCATTGCGGCCGACGTGCATGAACTGCCTAAGCGGGTAGTCTGCATCGGAAATAAAAAAGTCACCGACGCTACCCTCGGTCCAGAAGATCGCTCTGTAAACGATAATACCCAGTTGCTGGTCGAATTCCCCTCGGGTCTTTGCATGATGATCGCTGGATCGACCGTAAATGAGCAAGGTGTGAGTCAGGTTATCCGCGGAAGCGAGGCCACCCTTTACTTCGGCGGCGGGTCAGTCGAGCTCCGGCCCGAGAGACCATTTGCGGATTTGGTCGACCAGGAGATCTACGAAAATCTCGAGCCTGGCGTATCAGGTCCTGCTCACGTTGACAATCTATTCAACGCCATTCGAACAGACGGAACCACGAACGGGAATATCGACGTGGCCATCATTGCGCAGAGCATTATTTCCATGGCCGAAGCCTCGGATAGATTTGGGGAGGCAATTTTCCTCAATCCAGAAGATCGCACCTTCCACACGGGCCGCGGCTTCAACGTACCGATGCCGACCTACGGAACGTTCGAACTGTCCTGACGGGAATCACACTCACTCGTTTTTGGGGCGGGCGCCGCAGGCGCCCGCCCCATTTTCAGTTATGCCCACTGTATCACTCGCATGCAATGCAATGGCCACGAGGTTCGAACTCGTGCTCCACGGAGATGATGAGGGGCATCTGAGATCTGCGGGCGAAGAAGCGATCCGCGAGATCAAGCGGATAGCGAAACGGTTTAGTTTTTACGGTCCAGCAAGCGAACTCTCCCGCGTCAATCGCGTCGCAGGCGAACGCCCGGTTCGAGTATCGGGTGAGCTGTTTGAGCTCTTGTCGCTGTGTCAGAACGTCTATCATGACAGCCGTGGTGCGTTTGACCCAACGGTTGGGCCCTTACTGCGTGCGTGGGGGTTCACCTCGGGTACGCCCCAGAGGCCAGGCGAATCCGAGCTCAAGCGCGCGCTCAGCGTAACCGGATTCGAGAACGTGTCGCTGGATGGGTCTGATAGTTCTGTTCGATTCCTAGCTAAAGGGATCGAACTCGACCTTGGAGGCATCGCAAAGGGATGGGCCCTCGATGAGTGTAAAAGTTTGCTGAAGGATGCGGGCATCGATTGCGCGCTGCTGCATGGGGGAACGAGCTCAGTGCTTACAATCGGTACAGATAGTACGGGTGGGCCGTGGAGAATTGGGATCGAAGACCCCTATGAGAGGGAGGATCTTAATGAGAGTGACGAAGACCCGAACTGGTTTTCTCATTGTGATCTCGCTGGGACCGCCCTCTCCGTTTCTGCGATCCATGGCAAGTCCTTCGTCCAAAATGACACTGAATACGGGCATGTAATTGATCCGCGAACCGGGCACTCTATTACAGGTCCAATTGTGTCAGCAGTCGCAGGCCATTCGGCTGCTCTTGCAGACGCCTGGTCAACCGCCATGCTGGTAACAACCAAACAGGACGGTCAATTTGAATTTCAAGATGTAACCGCTGCGGCATCATTCGAAAAAGTGGAGTCCCGGTGGACGCTGAGGTCGGGCGTTTGGGATGGTTTTCCTCCGCCTTGAAAACTGCGAACCATTGATCTGTGACCGTCGTATCTTTTTTCTTCCCAACGTGCCAAATCAACACCCTGAATCGTGTTTCGAAACTCTTTTTCTCGTCGCAGTTTCCTGAAGAAATCGTCTCTAGGTACGCTTGCTGGTGTACTGGCGGCCGGTGAACGTATTCCAGTCGCGGAGGCCGTTTTTTCAGATCGCGTCACCACGGATGACCCCATTACGTGCGCCGTCATTGGTTTTGGCTCTTGGGGCCGAGAAATAGCGGCGGTCATTTCGGAGATCGAGGAAATGGAATTGACCGCCATTTGCGATCACTTC
>CALBJU010000364.1 GCA_937893205.1 uncultured Bacteroidota bacterium | reverse complement strand
ATTTTCCACCAACCAGGTAGTGGATTCAGAGGGTCGTAAGAATTGAACGAGGTGGGCCAGTCTGGAACGGCCAGTCCCGCGTTGATACTGGTGACGAAAGCTCCCCAGGTGAGGAGGGCTATGGCCGTGACGAACGTCAGAATGGTATAGTGTCTTCTACGTCTCAAGTATTTCGTCTTTCGGCTACCCGGGTCGAAATCGTATTTGTCCAAAGCGTCGGGGCAACTCACGAGGTGTGAGGCCGATCAAAATGGAGAGCGCCCATTATAATGCGCATCTCTGGCTCAAGACGCATCGCTCCTGTCAAATCAGTGAGAAAACGTGTCGCTATTGTAGGCACATCGGAATTCTCTATTGGTGACGGCGAATGGATACCGTATTTTGAGCATCTGCATGAACTTCGTGCCCATGGCGGCACGTCAAACACTTTCTGGAGCGCTCTAAAGCGTGAAATCTGTTTCACATCGTTTTTGCATTCGGCTGAGCGCCGTCCTTCTTCTGGGCAGCGTTCTTACGGGATTGTTGGCTCCAGCAGCAGTTGCGATGTCTCGTACAGATATCGTCACAGCATCTGAGCAGGCAGGATTGTCTTCGGACGTTCAGGACTTCTTCTCCGAAATTCTTGAAGATGCCCTTCTGCGATCCGCCATTGTCGCGCAACTAACGGCGGCCTCCTCCACGCGGCTGCTCGCGCCATCCAGACGACTCTTTGTTCAATCCAGGTCCGCCGTTCCCGATATTTCGGCTACGGACGTGTCGCTTCCTTCGGGCGCAAACGAAGACGTCCAGTTCTTACGGGACGCTTCAACGGGACTTTCTGGAGGTGGCGCCCAACCACTGGGCCCATAGTCTGAGGGTTATCACTTCTAGGCATACCCCTTCTCGGAGTGGAGAAGAGGAATCGGCGTGGCGTCTCTAGACGCCTACACACATTATTTCTACCCATTCAAGTATCAAAACCATGAAAGGCAGCGGTTTTAAGGTATTCCTGACACTATTTTTTCTGGGAATGACCGTCTGGTATCTGATTCCATCTGGTCAGCAATATCTGATCAACAGAGAAAAAAGCTCGCTAACAGAGGAGCAGCAGGCGACATATGACCGAGAAAATCTCGCTCATATGAGAAACATAAGCGAAAAGGCGCTTCACCTCGGACTCGACCTTCTGGGGGGGATGCACGTCACTCTCGAAGTCAGAGTTGAAACTCTCATCCGAGAGCTGGCGACCGACATCGACGAAGCATTTGAGGAGGTTCTGGCAGCCACGATTGTTCAAATTCAGACTGGCGACGGCTCTATAATCTCGACATTCGTAGATGAGTTCGAGTCTCGCGACCCAAACGCCCGTCTGTCCCGTTACTTCAGAAACGAGGGGGCGGGGATCAATCGTCGTTCCTCCAACGCTGAGGTAGCAGCTTATCTCCAAGTTGAAGCCGATGATGCGGTCAATCGAGCCATCTCCATCATCCGCGACCGGGTTGACCGGTACGGCGTAACCGAACCTTCTATCCAGAAGCAGGGCACGCGACGCATTATCGTCGAGCTCCCGGGTATCGATGACCCAGATCGTATTCGAGGTCTTCTGAAGGGTACAGCAAGGCTGGAATTCAGGTTGATGATTGATCCGGCAGAAAATGTTCGGACGCTTCAACGGGTGATCGCGTACTACGAAGACACGGTCGACAGCACGGAAGTCGGCGCGGATGCAGACACTACGTTTGACGTGAACGCACTTCTTGATCCCACCGCAACGAGTTCTGGAAACAAATTACTGGATGTAATGCGGCCATCGGGGCAGGGAGTTATTTTTGGTCAAGTCGTCGAAAATGACACGGCTGCGGTCAATCTGTTACTCGGCGAACGTGCAGTGATAGACCTCATTCCACGAGGAATAAGCTTCATGTACACGTCAGCGCCTGTGGGCGAGACGGTTGACGGATTTGAGGTCTACAATCTGCTTGGTGTCCGAGACGAAATTGAGCTTACCGGAGACGTCATCACTGATGCACGAGTCGATTTCGATCCACTGACCAACGTCCCCGAGGTCAGCATGACCATGAATTCGGAGGGAGCACGGACGTGGGCGCGTCTGACCGGCGCAAACGTCGGAAATCAGGTAGCTATCGTCCTGGATGGTGTCGTTTACTCCTATCCTAACGTGCTGCAGCGGATTAACGGCGGTAGGTCCAACATCACGAATCTCGATTCGCAGGCCGAAGCTCAGGATGTTGTGACGGTCTTGAAGTCGGGTGCGCTTCCAGCGCCCGTTGAAATTGTACAGGAGAGCACGGTTGGACCGAGCCTCGGCAGGGCTTCGATAAAGGCAGGACTCAATTCTGTTATTTTCGGTCTCATGGCTGTGGCCCTGTTCATGATCTTCTATTACCGGACCAGCGGGGTGATCGCAAATCTCGCCCTGGTGCTCAATCTCATATTCATTCTGGGAATACTCGCTGGCTTTAACGCAACGCTGACCCTACCGGGAATTGCGGGTATCGTGTTGACCATCGGTATGGCGGTCGACGCGAACGTGCTGATCTTCGAGCGTATTCGAGAAGAACAGTCGACCGGGAAGACGCTGAAGGCCTCAATCGAAGGTGGATACGCCAAGGCCCTTTCTGCGATTTTTGATGCGAACATCACAACGTTTTTTGTAGGCGTAATCCTGTACTCGTTCGGAGTTGGACCCATCCAGGGATTCGCGGTCACGTTGATGGCAGGCATTCTTTCGTCCATGTTCACGGCAATCATCTTCACGCGCATCATCATGGATTACATGGTGATTGAGAAGAAAATGACCGTGAGTTTCGGCTAGGCCGATCAGGACAGCAAGCTTTGAATCCGGTCCACAAGGGCCATATCAGACAATACAATGCGTATTTTTGAGAACAGTAACTTCGGATTTATATCTGGAAGGAAGAAGGGATACCTGATTTCCGGGATCCTGATTCTGGCTAGTTTCGCGTCATTTGCGGTGAATGGCCTGGAATTGGGCATCGATTTCAAGGGAGGACGAGAATTCGTCATTGAAACCTCCACGGCCCTTGATGCTACGGCCGTTCGGGCCTCTCTGGCTTCGGTCTTGGAGATCAGTCCAGAAGTCAAGACATACGGGACATCTGGCAACCAATTGCTCGTCAGGACGGCGGGGTCAGAAGACGTGAGTATCGTTCAGGCTCAAATCTTGAATGGTATTTCGTCTGGTTTCGAGAACTCGAACCCGAAGGTGGAGAAGACCTATGTGGTCAGCGCCCGTTTCGCAGAAGACCTGAAACGCGGGGCAATTTACTCCATATTCGGAGCGCTCCTGGTTATTTTTATTTACATCCTGATCAGGTTTGAGTGGCGGTTTGGGGTCGGCGCGGTGACCGCACTGTTCCACGACGTGATCATCACGCTGGGCGTGTTTTCCGCTGTGAAGGGAATGGTCGGGTTTTCGCTTCAGATAGATCAGACGATCATCGCGGCCTTTCTTGCGATCGTGGGGTATTCTCTAAACGATACGGTGGTGGTTTTTGACCGCATCAGGGAATACACTGGATTGTTCAAGTCCGAGAGCTACGATATGGTTGTAAACAAGTCTATCAATAACACACTGAGCCGTACGATTATAACTTCGGGGACGACCTTGTTCGTCGTAACCGTCCTATTTATATTCGGAGGAGAGGTGCTACGCGGTTTCGCGTTCGCCTTGATCATCGGTATAGTAGTCGGGACGTACTCTTCCGTTTTCGTCGCTTCACCCCTGGTGTTGGAGTTGCGAAACCGTTTTGGGAAACGGCGATAGATTATTGTTTTATTCGGCTCGGTTTTTCTCAGATTTCACGAACTGCGAGGCACAATGAATTACAACGTAGACGAACGTTACAACAGCGTAGTCATCACCCTGAAGGGAAACGTCATGGGCGGCCCCGATGGGTCGAAACTGCATGACACCCTCCATGAGTTACAGGAAAGCGGAAAAACCAATGTTGTGGTTGATCTTTCCAAGGTCAAGTTCATGAATTCGAGTGGGCTCGGAATGCTGATCAGTGCGATGACGACCATGCGGAACGCTGGAGGGGATTTGCGACTCGCAAAAGTGGCAGATCGGATTCAGTCGCTACTCGTTATTACGAAGCTGATTACCGTTTTCAAGCATTTTGAAACGGTCGAAGAGGCTGCGAAGAGCTACGAGGAATGATTTCGAATTACGGTATCTGGACGATCGAGTACTTCAAGACTTGAAAAGAGGGCACCGTAGACTAAAAATTGAGTGTGGGGGCGGCGGGCTTTGGCCCGCCGCCTCTCTCATGTCGTTCGCTGATACCGGCACCGCAATTGGGTGTTACACATAGCTGGGCTAACTTTCCCGCGTGAGGAAAGAGGACGTTAATCATGCCAGTAACCGTTGTTATCGGAAGCCAATGGGGCGATGAAGGGAAAGGTAAAATCGTCGACCTCATCAGTCAGGATGCCGACATTGTGGCGCGCTACCAGGGTGGTGCAAACGCGGGCCATACTATTTGTTGGGACGACAAGGAATTTGTCCTTCATCTGGTGCCAAGCGGCATCTTTCAGGAGGGTGTAGATTGTGTAATCGGAAATGGCGTAGTGATTGATCCGGTTGCCGTCCTCAAGGAAATAGAGATGATCCGCGAACTGGGATACGAGGTTGAGGGTCGACTACACATATCCCACAATGCCCACCTGATCATGCCCTACCACAAGAAGGTGGAAGAGGCCCGTGAGAACTGGCGTGATGCTGGCGCTATCGGTACAACAGGAAGAGGCATCGGTCCAGCCTACGTAGACAAGTTCGCACGAACTGGTATTCGAGTCGTCGATCTATTGGATCGCGATGTGCTGCGAAAGAAGCTGATCATATCCATGGAGGAAAAGAACGCCATCCTTCAAAATGTCTATGGTGCTGAAAAACTCGATGTAGAGGCGATCATAGAAGAATATGTCGAATTTGACAAGTTGATCGATCCGTATGTTACGGATACAACCGAGTATCTGTGTCGGTCCCTGAAAGAGGGGAAACACGTTCTTGCAGAGGGAGCGCAGGGATCACTGCTGGATGTTGATTTTGGCACCTACCCATTCGTGACGTCCAGCCACCCGACGGTAGGGGGCTGCTGCACGGGACTTGGCATCCCGCCGACCAGTATTACCAGAATCATTGGAATTGTTAAGGCATATTCCACTCGGGTGGGGAATGGACCTTTTCCTACCGAGCTCGAGGACGAATATGGTGAAGAGCTCAGAAAAACCGGTAATGAGTTTGGAGCCACCACCGGAAGGCCGAGACGATGCGGCTGGCTCGATCTGGTAGCCTTGAAGTATACCACGATGATAAACGGCTTCACGGAACTGGCAATTACGAAGCTGGACGTGCTCTCAAATCTGGATAAAATCGAGGTCTGTACTGGATACGTGGTAGATGGAAACACCACGCAACGTTTCCCCAGCGATATCCGGACTCTGGAGAGGGTCCGGCCTGTGTACGAAACCTTACCGGGCTGGAATGAAGACATCACAGGGATCACCAGACTAGAAGATCTGCCCTCGACTGCTCGGGACTATCTGACATTTATCTCCGACTTTCTTGATGTTCCACAGCGCCTCATTTCATCCGGACCAAAAAGGGAGCAGACAATCCTGGTTTAATCGATACCATTCGGACCGAAAAACGAAGGAGTAGCGTACACTGCGCTAATGGAATGCC
>CALBJU010000363.1 GCA_937893205.1 uncultured Bacteroidota bacterium | reverse complement strand
CTGTGCCCAGCGACAGATTCCAATCACGTTCAAATTCAATGGGGCGCGAACGATCAAACGTTACAAATGACGAATTTCGACGACTTATTTCGCCCCGGCCTTTGAGATGTATCGAACCCAACAGACTGAGGGGATCTGACTCAATTGTTATTCCATATGCGTTGCCAACATCGTCCGCCGAATCACGACTCGATAATCGATTTTTATCTAGACGAGACACGGCCCACTCCGCATCGATCACAATCCCCGCCAGAGACGCTGTCCGAGCATGAATGTCTATCAGTTCCTGGCTGGTTGGAGCTGGAAGTAGACGAATCGGCTCGTACTGGCCTAGCCCGGGGCCGACGTACTCATACACAATACCATTTGATAGCCCGGCTCCACGGAGATACGAGCCCGATCCTTCTCCAAGGAAGGAAAAAGTTACTCGGTACACCTTATCATCCGGAAATGGTTGCCTGTCAACGGCCCGATAGATAACTACTTCTTCTCCCTCAACACTCTCGACATCACCGAAATATTGTGTAAAAGAGGCTTCTGCATCGTACTCCACGAGAATCGCTCCACTACTCACAGCAGGCCCATCACCGGATTCAGCAATGATCAGCGAATCCAGGGCACTCAGTCCAAACTCATCTGAAAACTGGTCGCCATCTGCCTCCCTGATGGCCCGAACACCCAGTACAAGCGCTGGACTGCCATTGACCCTTCCCAATCCCACGCGAGCTTCAGCTAGGGCAAAGGTTCGCGTGAACTGATTTGTAGTGTACTCAAAATCCGCCTTCACCCTCTTGTCGGACCCCATGAGAACGAGGGGTGTGAACACGATTTCGCCCGTCGTGTAATCAATGGTGTAGTCCTCCCTCAGGCCGCGCTTCAACAGGCGACCATCCATGTAGATTTTCTCAGATCCGGGCAAGACGAGAATGAATCGTTCTCCCCTCGATCCTTGTAACCGATACGGCCCCTGGACACCATCAAGAATTGGAATGTTCTGAGACCGATATAGGCCCTTCGAAGTAGCCGCTGCAGCCTGAAATGAACCTCCGGTCAGAAACCTGCCTTCGGACGATAGCCAGTTGGAACGAACGGACGCGCCTTGGAGCTTTCTTCTGAGCGAGGAAAATCGTGTTCCGAGCAAAATCGCATCCAGGTCTCCCAGATTGGCCTGTCCCAATCTCGACTCGAACTGAATGAACACCCTGTCAAACTGGTCGAGTCGTCTGGTTGTACCCTCAGGGAGCAGGGGTGTGTTTTCATCAGTGAGTGCTGCTCGTACGGTCACTCCCGGAGTTATCTCACCCTGAATCTGCAGGCGTAATCCCGACTCTATAGATGCATCTCGATTGCTCCCGGCAAGAACTCCACGGGTGATCGAGCCGGATGTGACGAGTTTCGAGCGAATTTCGCTGTTTTCAACCCCCCTCCGACCATCAGCCGACTCCTCGCCGGCCTCTGACCACAGGGAATATGAATCAGCCAAGTCCAGTGGGATGAACTGGTAATGAGCTACAAACGTAAATGAAGAGTCAGGTGCGACACTCCGGAAAGTGATGTACCCCTGCCTGTAGTCGAGAAGAAAGTCACTCTGCGACACGACTGATTCCGCGTGCAAAATGCGGACTGTGCCCCCTACCAGAAGGGGACGAATCAAGAATGGACCGGCCCCTGTCACCTGAAGCGTATCTGATCGCTCTGGTAGTGCCGCAAGGTTTTGCGCATCCGCACCTGCGACTCCCAGGAAAATCGCAACAAGCAGCAAGGAGATGGTGCGCGCTATGTGTTGTCGACGCTTCAGTGTAGGACAATTCGCAATTTGGCGAGGAAATTGGATCAAGCCACCCCGTGATTAAGGCCACTCTACCCATCGGCCGTGCACGCTGTTTCCCGATCGGATGCGGGTCGAGAAGATTCCTTGCCCGGATGTTGGCTGAGACACTACCTTAGTCGAAATTTTCACCCAAAAACGAGTCTTATGTCGACAGCAGGAACGGAGCAAAATCCATGGCGAGTGGCCGTTATAGGAGCAGGACCGGCGGGTTTCTATGCGGCGGAGTCCTTTTTCAAGCAGAAGGATGTATTCGTAAATGTCGATGTGTATGATAGGCTCCCAACCCCGCACGGTCTCGTGAGGGCTGGCGTCGCTCCGGATCATGAAAAGATCAAAAATGTTACGAGAGTATTCGACCGAACGGCTTCAAATCCCCAATTTCGATTTTTCGGGAACGTTGAATACGGCACTCACATCTCGTTGGACGAACTGAAACGATTTTACCATCAGGTCTATTTTTCGACGGGAGCTGCGGTGGATCGTTCTCTGGGTATCGCCGGAGAAGATCTGGAGCGCAGCCATTCCGCGACGGAGTTCGTAGCCTGGTACAATGGTCACCCTGATTTTCGCCATCTACAGTTCGACCTCTCTCAAGAATCAGTTGCGATTGTTGGAGTCGGGAACGTCGCGATTGACGTCGCTCGAATTTTGTGTAAAACAGTCGATGAGCTAAAATCGACCGATATCACCGATTATGCGCTGAATGCGCTGGCTGAGAGTAAAGTGAAAGAGGTAATTCTGATGGGACGCCGCGGCCCTGCGCAGGCGGCGTTTACTCTGAAAGAGATCAAGGAGATGGGTGAGCTTGAGGATGCGTCAGCCGTCACCCTCGCTGACGAAATGAAACTCGATATACACACTGCGAAGGAGATCGAAGAAAACCCCAGTCGTATGGTAGACAAGAAGCTGGAGGTCTTGAACTCGTTCATAGGTGGAACAAGCTCATCTGCTTCCCGAGTGTGTCATGTTCGGTTTCTTGTCTCGCCAACAGAGATCGTTGGAGACGAGGACGGCGGTGTTTCTGCTATCAAAGTTGTGCGCAATCGCCTGGAGCCTTCTGGTTCGGGTCGGCTATCCGCACGCGCCACCGAAGAAGTCTTTACGTGGCCGATTGGCCTCGTATTTCGATCCGTGGGATATCGTGGAGTCGCTCTTCCAGATCTGCCGTTCAATGACAGCTGGGGCGTCGTTCGAAACGAGCTCGGTAGAGTAACCTCAGAGGAAGGCTCCCCTGTTACCGGCTGCTATGTAGGCGGATGGATAAAACGTGGGCCAACTGGAGTAATTGGAACCAACAAGCCCGATGCCGTGGAAACGGTAAAGTGTATGCTGGAGGACCTCGAGTCCGGTCAGCACTTTTCTCCAACAGAAATCGATCCCACGGAATTTATCCACTCGAAGCAGCCAGCCGCCTTTTCGTACGCAGACTGGTTGCGCCTCAACGAGCTGGAAACGTCGAAGGGAGAGGGAAGCGGACGACCACGAGTTAAATTCACGACGATTGAATCGATGATATCGGCAATCGGCAAGTAGCCCGACTAGCGGGCCTGGGCACTCACCAGCGGATACCCCTCCTCGGTCAAGGCCGCCTGGATCTTTCCCTCTCTCTCGCTAAAGTTATCCGTGGTAATCAGTGCCTTGCCCACCCATATTTTATCGACGGACACGCCATCAACGCTCTCCAGTGCATCTCGAGCGGCCGCAACGCAATGACCACAACTCATTCCTTCCAGGACGATTTCGTATTGCTTGTTCATGATGGATTCTATCCTGCTAATTTTGATTGCCTCAATCTGAGGCTATTGCTGACTACTGT
>CALBJU010000362.1 GCA_937893205.1 uncultured Bacteroidota bacterium | reverse complement strand
CGCAACGACATCAGGAAAATGATGGAAGACTTCCACCAGGGCATGGAATCATGATCGACTACGTTTCCGGAAAACTCGCTTCGAAAAAACCAACCGAGGCCGTGATTGATGTGGGTGGTGTGGGCTATAAAATGCTGATACCGACGTCCACGTTCGAAAAACTTCCCGCGCGCGGAGCGGATGCCGTCCTGCTGACCCGTCATTATGTGCGCGAGGACGCAATCACACTATTCGGATTCAGCACCGATGACGAACGAACCGTCTTCAATTTCATGCTGGCGGTTTCCGGAGTCGGCCCGAAATTGGCGCTAGCTGCACTGTCCGCGATGCGTCCGTCGGTTATTCGTGAGCGCGTGATCGAGGGCGACGCAGCGATGCTGACTCGCATTCCGGGGGTCGGAAAGAAGACGGCCGAAAGACTCATCATAGAGCTCCGGGACCGATTCGAAAAAATGCCCATCGGCAGTTCAGTGGGCCTCTCCTCAGACGGTGCTGACCTGTCTTTCCGCACCGATGCGTTTGCTGCGCTCGAGGCTCTGGGCCTCTCGCGCTCCGCTGCGGAGAAGGCGCTGTTGACGGTCCTGCGGAAGAACCCGGAAATCGACAATGCGGAAGAGCTGATTCGACTGGCCCTCCGGGTATAGCGCGAGCGTTGAGAGCCGCATCCGCGAATCCAGTCAACGCGCTTGGAGACGAATGATCAGTTTGAGTCGGATTTCTCCAAATATAACGTCTGGGTCGGGAATGCGAATTCGATTCCATTCCTTGTGAAATCGTCGTAAACGGCCAGATTGATGGCTTGCTGGGTATCCATATACGTGGCGTACGCGGGTTCGAGCATATAATAGACGATTTCGAAGTTGATCGAAAAATCTCCGAAGTCTTTCAGGTGTGCCCGGTCAAACCGGGTGTGCTCCTGCGCTTCAATGGCGGCCTTCAACTTCTCCGGTATCGATTGCAAAACGTCATGGGGGGTGCCGTACGTCACGCCAACAGCGAAAACGGCCCGGCGCTCATTCATCTTCCGATAGTTGCGCACCCGACTTCCAAGCAGGTCGTTGTTGGAAAAGATGATCAACTCTCCAGAAAGACTCCGAATCCGTGTTGTTTTTATTCCAATATGCTCAACCGTGCCGGAAAACTCTCCCACCACCAGATAATCTCCGTCCGCAAACGGTTGATCCGCTACAATGGAGACGTAGGCCAGCACATCGGCCAGCACATTCTGGACGGCTAGAGCTATCGCGATCCCGCCAATCCCGAGACCAGCTACCAGCGCAGTGACGTCAAATCCAAAATTGTCCAGGATAAGAAGGAATGCGACCGCCCAGAGGATGGTCTTTCCTACCAATCCCATTGCCCGAGCAGCGGTCGTCTGGGAGGCTTCACCATCTCTCGCGTCGAGATACCACTTCGTCGTCATTCGAATCAGATCGTTGCCCCAGAGGCTCATCTGCAGCACGAATCCAATAAATACCAGTCTCTCGATCCATGGAATGGCCGGCGCGTCAGTCGCTATAAATTCTACGGCCAGATAAAACGCCACGACCAGAAGGAAAAACGTACGCATTCCCTGCAGTAATTCGGCGATCACATCATCAACTCGATTGTCTGTGCGTTTTGCCAGGGAGGAAAAACGACCAAACAGAAGGCGTCGCAGGGTCATCAAGACCAGGGTCAGAACCAGGGTGATTCCGCCCAATTGAAGCCATGCCAACACAGACATTCCGAGGATTTCCTGGTCAAGAAATTCCATGGTGTTACCGTTGTGAAGTGAGATTCAAGACAGCTGAGACCCGATAATACGGACCCATCAGCGAGAAATCCGCGGCCTCAAGCAGAGCTTGCGAGTTCTTCTCGATGCGGGATGAGGCCCTTGGAGGCCAGCAGTTCTGCGTTCAGAATGGCACCACCCGCGGCGCCCCGGATGGTATTGTGGCTGAGAACCACCATTTTTACATCCAGAATTTCACACGGCCGAATGCGACCGATTGTGACCGTCATGCCGCCCCCCGTGAGAACATGTTTTCGGGGCTGCGGGCCGTCTTCCTCGTCGAGAACGAGAATCGCCTGTTCAGGCGAGGAAGGCAAATCCCGCACGAGGTCAGGGCTCTGAAAGTCACGAAGAACCTTTTCAAGCTGCTTTGCAGTCCCCTTTCGGCGCAATTTTACCGACACGCACTCGAGATGGCCATCCATTACCGGTACTCGTGTGCACTGTGCGCTGATGGGAAAACTTCGATCCGCAATCCCATCTTCAGACACGTCTCCGAGAAGCTTCAGCGGCTCCGTCGCGAGCTTGTCTTCCTCTCCAGAAATAAACGGAACTACGTTTCCGAGCGAGTCGAGGGAAGAAACGCCTGGATAGCCAGCCCCCGATAGCGCCTGTAAGGTGACGACCGATACCGCCTCGATACCAAACGCGTCCTCGATGGGTTTGAGGGCCAGCGTCAATCCCACGGTAGCACAGTTCGGATTGGTTACGATGTATCCGCCACCCTCCCATTTCTGCCGTTCGATCAGGATCAGATGGTCCGGATTCACTTCCGGTATGATGAGCGGAACGTCAGCCTCCATCCGAAAATTCTTCGCGTTCGAAATAACTGGATAACCTGCCGTCGCAAAATCAGACTCGATGTCTCCCGCCACGCTCGAGTCGAGACCCGAAAAAACGAAATCGCAGTCCAACCCAGGGCGCGCCTCCTGAACGATCATTTCCGAGATGCCGATCGGAATAGGGGTCGATTCAATCCAGTGAGCGGCATCGTGATAGGCCTTCCCTGCGCTTCGACTGGAGGCTGCGAGAGCACTGATTTCAAACCAAGGGTGATTCTCGAGCAATCGAACGAACTTTTGCCCAACCGCTCCGGTCGCTCCGAGAATTCCGACTTTCAGTTTCATATGGTCGAGATCATTTCGTCATGATCAAATCTTCGTCGTCAAGACGCTCCTCCGGCTGCGGATCGCGCAGCGTCCAGACCCAACACTCCGAGCTTAGCCGCCTTCGTAAGTTTTTCCCGAGCGTCCTTTTCAACGCGACTGGGAAGCTGGGCTGGCATAATGAGCGTTCCATCACCCTGCGGATAACGAGTGGACCTTACATGAACGGGAATACAGGCCCTCAGCACGGGTTCAAATGCATCAGCATGCATTCCCAGCTGATTGCCTTCGTTCCACGTGGCTGCATCCTCGAGCAACAGATACAAAAACTTTCCCGCGTCCTTGATCTTGTTTGGATCCGCCGTGAAGAGTCCGTCGACATCAGTCCATCTATCGAACTTAGACGCCCCAATAGCTTCCGCGATCAGCGATGCTGAGTAGTCACTACCCCCTCGTCCCAATGTGACGGTTTGTCCCGAGTTGTCTGATCCGATATATCCAGTAACGACTGGAACGACCCCTTTGGGAAAATTTACGTACCAGGCCTGAGTAAGGGTTCGAGTCTGATTGCGATCCACAACCCGTGAGGACGAACCGCTTCGAACCATTTTGATGAACGATCGAGCATCAATGGCCCGGGCAGATATGTCGTTTTGTCGCAGTAGGGCTCCCACCAACGGAGCAGATATCAATTCTCCACTCGCCAGAATACCTTGACTTCGCTCCTCGGATTCGGATTTACGACAGATGTCGCGCAGATCTTCAATTTTGTCGGAAAGAACGCCCAGATATCTGCTTCTCGCTTCGTATTCGAGAGTTTCCCCGGCAAGCTGCAGGTGACGCATCACCAATTTTCGAAGCAGGGAGGCAATTTTCTTGGGCCTTGATTCTGATTCAAGTCGCTCCAGCAGATCCGTCACGCCTGAAAGAGCTGAAACAACCAGAACAGGTCGTCCGGAAGCAGCTTCTCCCCTCACGATGCCAACGAGGCGCTGCAGGGCTTCGGCTGAACCAACCGAGGTCCCTCCGAATTTGAGTA
>CALBJU010000361.1 GCA_937893205.1 uncultured Bacteroidota bacterium | reverse complement strand
CGATCAGCTGCAGCAGATCGAGGATCTGAAAGCAGCGGCTGAAGCTGCTCGCGCCGAACGTGAAGCCCAGAGAGAAGCCAATCGTGCGGCAGCAGAACTGGTAAAAATTGAGGTCCTCGGACTGACTGATCAGCAGGTAACCGATCTGGAGGCCCTGAAAGCATCAGCCGAGGCCGAACGCGATGCAATTCGCCAGCTGGCCGATTCAGGTGCAAGCGACGAAGATATCCAGGCAGCAATTGAAGCCGCTCACACGGCAAACCAAGATGCGCTCGCTACAATTGTAGACGACACGCAGTTGGAAATCATCATGATCCACGGAGCTCTAGCATCTCGGATGCAGAGACGCCGCGCAAGTGGTGGCCGCAGGGGAGCCGGTGGCGATTCTTTTAGCGGATAATAAATCACGCGGAAGATGCACCTGGGGGCGTCGCTTGGTTGAGCGATGTTTTTGGCCAGTTCCTCCGGCTGAAATTCCCCAGGTCATAAGGTGATAACGGTTACCCGGGAAGTGGCGGGTTTCGGGTAACCACCTCGGTTCAGGGCGCAATGTTTTCTTAGAAAACGTTGCGCTCTGAATCTTTTTATGCCTGGGCTGTTCGGTTTTACCTCCGATGGTTCTCTATGGGTGTTGCCGGTGTTCTCAAGACATGGATCACCGCGCTGCATTCTGTGAAGTTGAACCATTTCTGTGGATAGTGCGGAGGAAGCCATGAAGCGAATTGTATTGTTTATTGTTTTTTTTGGAGCGCAAATGATTGCTGCTCAACAGGTCATCGCTCAAACGACGACCTTTTTTTTTGAGAATTTTGACTCGGTGGTCGCGCCCGATTTTGGAGCGGGCGTGTTTGGTTTCGATTCCAGCTGGAAGACAAGCACATCTTCTGCATCTCCCGGGTTGGGTGGAAACAACGCCGTGCATACGGGCTCCGGGGCGGGGATCCTTGTTCTGGGCCCCATTGACCTTTCATCTGTCGATGAAGGCACCTTCTCCTATTACGCCAGGCGTACCTCTTCCTACTCGGCCGATAGCCTGATCGTCCTGGCTTCGATTGACGGAGGGACGACTTTTCCGATAACGCTATTCGCTGGGGGCCTGCCTGGCGCTACGAGCACGTATGAGCTTATTTCGGTCTCTTTACCGGCCGATGTCCTCGGCGAGGGGACGGTTTATATCGAGTTTGATGCGCGCGGAGGCACATCGAGTGGGTCCAATATCAGGATTGACGATGTACTCATCGAAGCACCTCTCGATCTATCGACCACACCGGCCGCCTTTGGATTTGGGGTTTCTGCTGCGACCTGGAATCTGGTGGACGATACGTTCCAGGTCGGAATCGATCTGTCCTGGCCCGGCCCCGACTCTATTCAGGGATTCCAATTCGATCTTGATTGGGACGATTCGATTATTTCGCTCGACTCGATTTCTTCAGATGAGACGCAGCTCCCTGCCGGACAGTGGTCCATTGCGGCCTCCATTGGGAGCGGCAATGCGCCATTCGCTGCGTTGAGTCTTTCGCTCGATGGATTGCCTCCCGGTGCGTTTGGCGACCTGCTGACGGCTCACTTCAGTCAGGCCGGCCCGCAGCCGTTCTCCGACTCTCTGGTCACAGTGGGACTCACGAGCCTACTGGTAACGGCAACTTCGCCACTGGGCACAGAACTGTCCCTGCCTTTGGGCAATCGCTCTCTCGCCTTGACGTTGTCGCCGAGTCAAGCTTCAATATCACTCAGTCAAACGGAGATTGATTTTGGATCGGTTACTGTTGGGGATAGCATCTCAGTGGCGGTCACTCTTTCAAACGCGAGCGGCAATTCTCCGCTCACGATTTCTTCGATCAACGACGCTGCCGGGCTGACCTACGCCGCGACGCCAGTTTCTGTGGCGGTCGGTGCTTCGACGCCTCTCGTCGTCTGGTTTCAGCCCTCTTTCGAGGAATACGGCCTCCTTTCTGGTGATCTGGTGCTCTATCACAATGCCCCGGGCGATTCCACGTTAATCGCCTACACCGGAGTGGGACTTGGCGGCCGGGGTGATGGGGATGGCGACGGCGCATTCGATGTCGCCGATGCAGTGGGCTCGCTCGACGTGACCGTCAATCCGTCATTGATTTCAGCCGCTGAGCTCCCCCGTCACGACCTCCATCCGTTTCCGGAGGGTAACGGCCTAGTTGACATCCGCGATGTTACCGTGGGCATCCAAGCCATCTTGAGGAACGAATGGCCAGATGGAAAAGCGCTGCCCGTGGCAGCCCCGGTTTCTGGCCCTGCAGAAAAATGGAATCCCGTCCGACTTGTCGCCGGCGTAGATGGTGGTCTCACCCTCGTTTCCAATATCGACTTGCGCGGTATTCAACTGGAGTTTTCCAGCACTGAAAGCCTTCATTTCGATGTGACATCCAAGAGCGGCGTATCCGTGTCTGAGCGATTTGACGAGAGCGACTCGGTGCACCGCGTGCTCATGCTGACATCGCAGTCCTCGCCACTGACATCTGGGGCCCACCGATTGATGGATGGGTTCTCGCCCATCGCAGTTCTTGTCAGGGGCATTGCCGTTGACGTGCGAGGATCAAAGGCGCCCGTGTCCTTCGAACGCATCATTCCAACGGCAACTGAAACGCCTGACAACCGCGATCTCAGCGCGGCCGTCTACCCCAATCCGATTCGAGTGGGTTCGGAGGCCAGGGTTTTGCTCGATTTACCGAGTTCAAGTCAGCAAGTTGAGGTATTCGTGTATGACGCTCTCGGAAGAGTGATCTTCACGGCCTCCTACGCTGCGGGAATGAAGACTGCGGTGTTGCCCGGAGAATCGTTTAGTGTGCCTGGTCTCTACTTCATCAGAATCGTGACACAAAAAAAGGCATCAACGATTCCAATCATTGCTGCCAGATAATTAACGTGCTTGACCGAGTCGGCGCGAAATCGCCTATGGAAAAAGGTAGCGATCCATGTAAAGAAATAACAGTGTGCTAGCCGTCGAAATCCATACCAGAAACACCACGACGAGAGCAACCAACTTCCAGGTTTCTGATCTCGGGCTTTTGTGAATCACTCCGCCATTCGATGAGGTGTCGGCAACATCAACATTTACGTTCATCACCAACTCATCGGACAACTCGATTGCCTGACCCCGCACTCCATCTCCTTGAACAGGAAACGGCCTGTCGACTACAACCTGGTTTACAGCATCAACACTTTGGGCTTTCCACATCGGCATTAGGGGATTGATAACATTGCGTCGCCCATCTCCCGACCACACTGGAAGCGGCTCTTCAACACCTGTAAGTAGACCATCTCCAGAACCATTGTTCGTTGTCCTTCCATACCCGTCGCCCGCATAGTTTGGTATGAGGGATGACGGCACGCCATTCACTCCCACATTCGCGGCCACGCGAGCACTTCCAGCTAAAGCGCCATTTCGATGGCGGGGCTGAAAAGAGGAACGGTTAAACATCAGGTTCTCAGTAGCAGAAGTATTTCACAAATC
>CALBJU010000360.1 GCA_937893205.1 uncultured Bacteroidota bacterium | reverse complement strand
CCGAGGTCGATTCCTACCTCGGGGCACTTTCCACCACACGATTTGCCGCGATTGTTCTTGCCGTTGCCACGCTGTTCACACTCTATGTAGGGCACGTGTTTTCCACGCAGAAATTGTCTTCAGAGGTTGTGAGGCTTCGAAATGAAAACATCGCGCTCCAAATGGGCTTCGACAAACTTGAGGGGGAGTTCAACTATCAGGTAGGCCCGAAAGCCATTTTCACAGAGGCTGAAAAGCTGGGGCTTCGCGAGCGCCTGCCCGAAGGAAATCCAATCACACTCGACTGAACTAAACCGCTACCGATCGCTGGATGGAACTTAAAGACGAGATAATGGCTCGGATGTACGTGGTGATCACGCTGATCAGCCTGCTGCCGATTTTGGTCGCGATGCAGGTTTTGAGGGTAACTACGCTCGATGGTCCGGACCTGAGAACGACGGCCGAGGAGCAGTCTACAGAATTCAGGGACATTCCGGCAATTCGGGGCGAAATATTCGATGCCGAGGATCGGCCTCTGGTAGTCAATATCAAGCGGTTGGATATAGACCTGGATCCGAGTATAGACGGATTTTCCCGACAAGCGGTAGCATTCTACAGAAAGCTTTCGACGATGATCAACACATCGGCTGCGGTGCTAAAATCTCGCGTTGACGGGCGAACGAGCCCCAGCTTTGTCACGCTCGCCCAGGATGTCCACCTGAGCTCGGATGAGTTGGACTGGCTTGGCAGGGTTCCGGGCGCCATCGCGCGGCATTCGACGAGCCGTCGCTACAATCATGGCGAAGCGGCAGCACATGTTCTGGGAGTAGCGGGAATTGATGCGGGTCAATCGGGCCTGGAACTCCAATTCGACGCGGTGATGCGTGGGGAAAATGGAAGACGCGCGGTGCACCTCGACCGAATGAACGTGACGAGATACATTCCCGGTAGTGAAGAAATCCTTCCCACTCACGGGGAGTCGCTATATCTGACAATCGATCTGATCATGCAGTCGATTCTGGAGGAAGAGCTCAAAAAGGGGGCTATTGATGCAGGAGCGAAATGGGCTTCGGCGGTGGCCGTCGATCCGAGCACCGGCGCGATACTGGCGATGGCCAATTATCCCACGTTCGATCCGAATAATCCGGGTCGATACAATCACAACGAGAAGCGGAATCGCGCAATCACAGATAAGATTGAGCCGGGTTCTGTCATCAAGATCATTCCGGCCGTGGCTGCGCTGGAATCGAATGTGGTCGCGCTCTCCGATACCATCGATACTGGAGACGGTGTGTTGGATCAGGGCAGGTTTACCTTGAGGGATACCCACCCGAACGGTCGAATTCCATTCTGGCAGGTCATCCAGAAGTCCAGCAATATTGGCATCGCTCTCGTTGCGGAGCGAATGGACAACGGTGTGCTGTACCAGTACGCTCGACAATTCGGGTTCAATCAGAAGACCGGAATTGAATTGCCCGGAGAGGTAGCCACTAGGATCAGAAAGCTTGAAAAATGGAACGGCAGCACACTTAGCGCGATGAGCAGAGGGTATGCCATCCATGCTTCGACATTACAAATTGTCCTTGCCTACGCCGCCTTGGCCAATGGAGGCGTTCTCATGAAGCCGTATCTGGTCAGAGAGCGAAGGGACTCACATGGCAACGTGACATGGATGGCCCATCCGGATTCCGTTCGGCGCGTATTCAAGCGTGACACGGCCAGAAAATTGTCGCCCGTGTTCGAAACCGTCGTATCCGAAGAAGGGACGGCGCCGCTGGCAATGGTCGACGGACTTCGAATCGCAGGTAAGACGGGTACTGCTCAAAAAGCGCGTTCCGATGGGCCTGGCTATATGAAGGGCAAGTATCGTGCAACGTTTGTCGGGTTTTATCCTGTTGAGGATCCGCAGATCGTCCTCGCAATTGTGATGGATGAGCCGACAAAGAGTTCTTACGGCGGCGTAGTTGCAGCACCTGTGTTCAAGGCCGTAGCCAAACGCTGGATGGCTCGAATGCCAGAGTTGGCCAAGTACGTGCACGCCGAGGGACACCAAGAAATTGAAGAATCCATGGCCATCGTTCCAGATGTCGCCGATCTCCCGGCACCCATTGCAGTTCGTCTGCTTTCTGCTTTGGGATTGAATACACCGGTGACGGGCTCGAACTACAGAGCATCTGTGCTCACCCAGAATCTGGCGGCGGGAAGAGAGGTCCTCTCAGGCGTTCCAGTGGAATTGACGGTTAGTGTGGACTCTGCCCGCGTGATGCCTGATGTGACCGGGCTTGCGGGGCGCGACGCTCGATCATGGCTTGCAGCCCTGAATATCGAGGTGAGAATCGACGGCCACGGAACGGTACAATCGCAATCAGTGACCGCGGGAGGAGAGCTTCCGCAAGAGGTGACACTGATACTGAACTGACCATCAACATGAATCTCGAGAGAGACCGAAAAAAAACAAATGCGTTTCGAAACGTGCATAGGACGGCTTCGGCAAAGCGACCTGCTGGTCGAAGCGTCGAGCGATGCACAATCTTCTTTCGACCGCCTGGTTATCGATAGCCGGGATGTCGGGTCATCGGATTGTTTCGTCGCCCTCAAAGGCACGAACGTCGATGGCCACCTGTTCATTGACAAAGCTGTTTTAAACGGAGCTATCGCCATCGTGTGCGAGTCGGGGCCGGCTGTGGCCGGCCCCGACATCGCACGCGTGAAGAACTCCAGGCGCGCACTCGCAGAACTGGCTTCTCTGATGGAGTCTGATCCCGCCTCGAAACTGAAGGTATTTGCGGTCACGGGCACCAATGGAAAGACCACCGTTGCCACACTAGTGGCTCACGTTCTCGATGCGAACAATCATAAATCCGGATTTATCGGCACCACCGGTTATAAGGATGGAACCAATTTTTTCGAGGCTGTCCGCACTACCCCGTCCACAGTTCGTGTCTATGAACTGCTCGGACAGATGCTGGCCAGTGGATGTTCACACTGCTCGATGGAGCTGTCGTCACACGCCATCGATCAGGATAGAATTCGCATGAGAGACGTGGACGTAGCCCTCTTCACCAACCTCACGCGCGACCACCTGGACTATCACTCTACCTTGGATTTGTATTTCGCGGCGAAAAAGAAGCTCTTCGATGAGTTGCCGGGCGGCGCAGTTGCCGTGGTCAACGCAGACGATCCTCGAGGCAAGGAGATAACCGCCGACACCACCGGATCGGTCATCACGTTTGGATTGGATGACCACTCAGATGTGAGTTTTTCGATAGAGGGTAACGATCTGTCCGGCCTGGATCTGACCATTGACGGTCACCGGAGGCGTTTCCGACTCGCCGGAACCTACAACGCATCCAACCTGGCCGCGGCGTATGCGGCAAG
>CALBJU010000359.1 GCA_937893205.1 uncultured Bacteroidota bacterium | reverse complement strand
AACGCTGGATGAAATCCTGATTCTGAATGGATCCTGGAATAAGTCGTTCGACGCTGAAGTTCAGGGTCAGGTGAAGACAGCCTCTGGAGATGAATTGGATGTCCAGATTCGGTCCTGGAAAACGCAATATGAGGACAAAGAAGTTGCATGCGTTCAAGTGAGTTCCTTGGGTTACGCAGTGCCCACCACTGGAAATCTGGTCCTTGAGTCAGAAGAGAGATTTCGGTCCATTGTTGAAGGATCGAACGACTACATCGCCATTGTGAACAGAGAACGAGAATTCCTCTACGTCAACAGACTTATCTGGGGACTGAAAATGGAAGACGTCATTGGAACCAAACTCGACCGATTGATCCCCGAAGAATTTCTCGAAGCAGCCACGGGGGCTATCGCGCACGTATTTGAGACCGGCGAATCTTTCGACTACGAAACCGTTGCGCTGGCAGAGCGCGGAGCCCGGACCTGGTTTTACTCCAAAGTCAGTCCCATGAAGAACAAGGACGAGGTATACGCTGCATCCGTCATTTCCCGTGATGTCACAGAACATCACAATCATCAGCTTGAGATTGAGAGACTGAACGAGGATCTGGAATTCCGCGTAGCGAAACAGACCCTGGAGCTTTCATCCCTGTTGATTTCTGCGACAGACCTTTCCACGGGGCTCGAGGCGGGCCCAATTTTTTCTTCGGTTGTCATGACGATAACGGAGGCACTTCCACAGATCTCCGAAGCTGTCGTTTGGCTTCACGACGAAAGTACGAGCCTGCTGACTCGCGTGGCCGCGAGTTCTGAAATAAAGGACAAAACGGGAGTTTACTCTACCGAGGGAGAGCTGAAACCGTTTCTGGAAAATTTCGGCGGTGTGTATCAGGAAGATATCTACTACCCATCCCAATTTGATTTGAGCTGGGCGTTTGCACGCGTGAACCAGCCTGACCATGTTATCGCCTGTATCGAGATTTCAGAGAACTCGTTTGGAAGCTCCTTGCTCTTCCTATGCGGACAGGACAACTCTGGTGTGTTCTCCTTGTCGACCGTCCACTTTCTGAAGTCACTCGCTGCTCAGGCTGCAATCGCGCTCAACAATGTTGACCTGTACGAGCAGCTCAGACAACTGTCCATCCGGCTCCTGCATATACAGGAACAGGAAAGGCGGACCCTGGCCATCGAACTGCACGATCAGTTGGGTGGTCTGATAACCTCTCTGAGAATGGTGCTCCAAGAGGTCGAACCTACCACCGCGACCGTGAGAGCAGTTGAACTACTGGAATTGCTGGGAAACTCGGCGCGAGACCTTTCCAGCACATTGCGACCATCTACGTTGGATGATTTTGGACTTGTCGCGGCAGTCAGCGAGCTGATACCGCCTTCTCAGGCCAGTGCGGCTCTATACGTTTCCTTCAACTACAATCTGGGCGAAGAGGAGCGATTTTCTCCCAGCGTCGAGACCGTCGTTTACCGCGTGATTCAAGAGGCAACCACAAATGTTCTTCGACACTCGAAAGCGGATAAGCTCGATATCTCTTTGGTGAAGTCTGAAAACGTCATCGATATCAAGATTCACGACGATGGGATAGGCTTCGATACCGAAAACGAGTCCACTCGTAAATCCACGTCGCTGGGACTCAGGGGAATGGAGGAGCGAGTAGCTCTCATCGGTGGATCCTTCTCAATCGAGTCCTCCCCGGATAGTGGAACGATTATCACCGCCTCCATTCCGACAGATATAGAAGCGTGGCAATGACGCCTCCGCTCAAGCGGAGTCTGCCAGGATGCTGCCGTCTGGCATTCGTCGCCCTGGAAGATCCAGACCTTCGCCGAGAGCGATCAGCTCGGAGCACAGACCAGATCGGTCCTCTAGGAGGCGCTGAATGATGGCTTTTCGTCGGTGTCGCATTACGCGGACTCGAATAGCACGATACGTTTCGGCCGACATTTCCGAATAAACGAGAGCGAGGTAACCGCCGAAAGCCCCGATAGCAATGCTGACGATCACCACGGACACGGCGAGATCGGGCATCCCGGGGAAAACAGATCGCAGCTCTTCGTGACCAATCCAGGCCATTATAGCCACTGCGATCCAAGTTGCTGGATACAAGATCGCACCGGCAAACAGTTTCACGGTGGCCTCATCCTTTCGGGCATCAGCTACTTTTCTGGTGATCCAGTTGAGCAGCCAGTAGGGGCCAATATTGATCAGCGTCCCGAGGAGTAAAATTGGAGGAAACAACAGATACACCGCGATGGCTTGACCCAGAAACAGAAGAGGCAGCAGAGGGGAGCCCATACCGGGTTTGGCGCTCAGTTCATGGTCGTCGATTCCCAGCGCACCCATGTAGCGGTTATACCGATTCAAGCGCTTGACAAGGTCGGTAATTTTCTTCGGGTCGGACTCCATCCGAGCCTTGTAGCCTAACCAAATTCTGTCGAATCCGAGGTGACTCTCGGCCAGGCCCGGATCTCGATAGTCTGTCCCGTTTTGCCAGGCCAGATCGGCTCGGATCAGTCTGCGAGCCCGGTGCATCAGATGGTGAATGTGCCAGTCTTCAGTCGCTCCGACAACCTCGGCCAATCTGGCATCGATGAGCTCGGTGAGTCCTGCGACCGCAGGTCGCAGGACAGATCGTTCCTCTCCCGGATCAATGTCCAGAGATTCGGGAAGCGGAAGGGCCGGATGAAACGTGATGAGTACCCGCGACCGAAAAATGTTCTTACGATCGTAGTACAGGCCAACAGGCACAATAACTGGACGAGATACAACATCATCGGTGAGCGTCCGAGCCCGGTAGTACAGTCTTGATGCCCCCGTTTTGATGTCTGAAAGGTGAGACATGTCATGACTCACCCCTTCTGGAAAGAGAGCCGAATAGGATCCATTGGCGATTTCCTGCGCCATGCTGTCGAGACTTTCCTCGTTCGCACGCATTTTTTCTACGCGCGAAAGATCACTTTCGTCGCTGGCCCGATAGATTGGGACCGTACCCAAGTGACGAATCAACGGCCCGATCAGGGGCCAGCTGAAAAGGCCATGGCGGGCACCGAAAATAATCTTTCCGGGGAAGTGAGCGATTATCAGAGCCGGGTCGATCAGTCCATTCGGGTGTCCCGCGATGAGCAGTCCTCCGCGGTCGAGTGGTAGGTTTTCGGTGCCCTCCACTACGACTTGTTTGAAAAACAGCCTCAGTAGAACACGTAGAAATCCCCGGATCGCTCGGTATGCTCCTGTTGTTGATTCAGACATTTCTCCTCAGTGCAGAGACACCTTGCGGATAAAGCGACGAACTGCAGTCTCCGAGCCCACCCATCCGAGCATCAAGCCCGCTGTCACCATCGCCAGAGAAAATGTTACCATCGTATACATGTCGGTCGCTTCCAGCTGGGGTAGATAAAAGGTCATCGCGTAATGCAGGACCCATAAAATGAACAGGGCCAGGATGGACGAAAGGAATCCCTGAATCATGCCCTCGACAACGAAAGGAACTCTGATGAACGCGTCGGTCGCGCCCACAAGCTTCATGGTTCGAATCATCAGTCTCCGCGTATAAATAGCCAGTCTGATGGTATTGGCAACCAGAAAGATGGAGGCCAGCAATACAATGATTCCTATGGACATGCCGATGAGCGAGAGTAATCTTCGATTTCCCTGCACTCTGGCGAGTAACGATCGGTTGAACACCACCTCATCCACGCGATTCCACGAGGAAAACTCTGCGACGAGTATGTTCAGACTATCTGTGTTGATGTATGCCGGTTCAACCGTCACCTTGATCGAAGCGGGAAGAAAGAATTCGTCGAAGAAGACCTCAGCCTCCTCTCCAAAATCGGCTCGAAATATTTCCTGTGCCTCTTCCTTCGAAATGTATACGGCTCCTGCCACTCCCGGCATCGCCTGGGCCCTTCTGTGCAGCGCCGCTGCGACGTCAGTGGGCACCTCCTCTAGAAAAATCTCGACTTCACCGACACGCTGGGTCAACCACTCTGCCACACTTCGAGCCTGCCACGTCACAATGACGAAGAGACCGACCAGCACCAGAGCGACGGTCATGGCGCTGGTTGATGCGATCGAGGGAAAACTCGATCGCCTGAAACCGGCGAACCCTTCTTTGACAGCGTAAGGAATCATTGGTCTACATCCCTGGCATGAGCATTACTGCATTCAGCATCAGTCTGCTTGGTCCAATCCAGAACATGCGATACTGCGTCTTATCCAACAACAGGATAACCTTTCCGGCACCCATATTTTGAACTCCTGCGAAGGCCTTTCCCGCAAGTTTCTCTTTGTTTTCGTTGGAGGAGGCTCCAGAGGCCAATACGGTGGACTGATCTCGATCATAGTAACCAACCGTTGCCATTGACGAAGAAGGCATCAACGCATCGGAGCCGAATTTAAGGCTGAACAAGTGATCGGGCATTCCGGCCGCGAGAGGGTGGCTATTGTCCAGGATCGCCCTGAGCGCCGAGCCTGAGATGCGACCGATATTGGTAGAATCTCTTCTGTCTTCATAACGCGTGTAGAAACGCTCTTCGAGATCGTCGTTTTCCGCCCCATCATCCTCTGATTCCTCCGCTTCGGGCGCCTTCGCCAATTCGATGCCGGTGATCCCACTCCTTCCCTTCGTCAAGAACGAGGCTGCGCTCTCTGAACCAATGAGTGTTCCTCCTTTCCTTATCCAGGCGGTGAGTCGCGCCGTTTGCACGCTGTCGAAAACGGATCCAGGATTGCCAGGAGGCAGTATGAGTACATCATACTCGTCCAGATCAAGACGCGGAAAGGATCTGCCGCGGATGCGGTCCACGCCATACTCCACCCATCGATCGAACATGAACCACAGTTGGCCAGCCGTCTCAGATGAAAACGGAGAATCGATCATCAGTGCGACGTTTGGCTTCTTGATTACGCGCGCGCTTGCGGACGCCAAGTCCATCCCGCGGTCCATTCTTGAGGCATCCATCCCTACGATTCGAACACCCGAATCTCTGGCGATTCGCGCCATATCAGCTTCTAGATGATCCTGAAGGTCTCTATTTCGACCCTTTAACACGATCACGGTGCCAACTGAAAAGTCATCATCGCCCATTCCAAATGTTTTCCGGGCTGATCGCACATTGTAACCGGCCTCCCACAACATGCCGAGTGCCTTAGGGGCCCCTCGCTGTCGCCAATCGATGGCGTACCCATATCGCGCGTTTTCCCCAATTACTCCGCTTTCCCTCGACGGTCGAGAATGAACGGCCCTGGTGTCTACTCGAACATTATTCTCCGTCCACGCCGCATTGCTCAAATTGTAGGCGAGTGGAATGGACCAGGTTGACATGTCATACATGTCCAGCGATTCAATTTCCATCTGGCGCTGCATCAGCGTGTTGACAAGTACGTGTCGATCCTGATTGGCACGAATCACATACGTTCCCCCGTTGAATGTTCTCCGTTCTGAAGCGCCATCCCAGTAGTCGTATGCATCGATAGAAAATGCTTCCGTTGTCTGCTCGATCTCAACGCCATGCTTCAAAAGGAGATCGATTACGTCCCCCACAT
>CALBJU010000358.1 GCA_937893205.1 uncultured Bacteroidota bacterium | reverse complement strand
CCAAAAAACGTACATTACTGGTTGAGTGGGGAAAAGTGGGGAGTTTTCTCACCACCGGACTCCCTACACACCTTCAGGAAGCGGTACAGCAACCCCGTAGTGCACGTTTTAATCCACATTCATGGCAGGTTTCAAGGGACAGGCAGAGTATTCCGTCGATGTGAAAGGACGGATCGCCATTCCGGCCAAGATGCGAGCAGCATTGAGTCCGGATGCCCAGGGGACGTTTACCCTGACGAAAGGGTTCGAACAGTGCATCTACGCCTATCCGCAAGATAACTGGAAACTAAAAGAGGCTGAGTACTCGGCCCTGAATATCAACAACAGAAATGCGAGGCATCTGGTGCGCATGATTCTCATGTGGGCTGAAGAAGTATCGCTCGACGGGCAGGGTAGAATATCCCTTCCCAAACCGCTTTCTGAATATGCTGGTATCGGGGAAAAGGCACTCATCATTGGCGCGATGGATCGCATCGAATTGTGGGATCCGGCTGCGTTCGAAGACTATTTGAAGGAACAATCGATCGATCAGGAAACGCTGGCCGAACAGGTGATGGGCTCCTGATTCAATTGAGTATCCAAATGGAAATATAAATGCGCGCGATAATTCGGGGCATGTATTGAAATACGCATCCCAGTATCACGCGCCTGTTCTTTGCAATGCTGTTATTCAGGGACTCGTTTTGAGAACCGATGGACTTTACGTCGACGGCACGTTGGGCGGCGGTGGTCACACCGCCGCCCTGCTCGACGCGCTCGATGAGGGTGGTCGGGTCGTGGCTATTGATCGTGATGACGATGCCATCGGGGAAACCTCCGAGCGCCTGTCTCCCGATCTCGCGTCGGGCCGTTTGACCTTGCTGAAAGGCAATTTTGCCGATGTCGAACAGCTTCTCGCCGAAGCCGGGATTGGCAAGGTGACCGGCTTCTTGCTGGATCTGGGGGTTTCGTCCCATCAGATAGATGAAGCTGACAGAGGATTCAGTCATCGAAAAAATGGGCCGCTTGACATGCGAATGGACCGTTCACAGGGCGTGGATGCGAATGAGCTCGTCAATGAACTGGGTGTAGAAGAATTGGCCCGGTTGATACGCCGCTTCGGAGAACAACCGAAGTCAGGGCGAATTGCGAGGGCCATCATCCGGGCTCGGCCTATCTCAGGAACAGAAGATCTTGCACGGCTCATTCGCGATCTGGCACCACGGGGGCAGGAGGCGAAGATGCTTTCTCGAGTTTTTCAAGCTTTGCGAATTGCGGTCAATGAGGAATTGGACGCCCTCGATCGTGTGTTGCTTGGCTCGGAGGACATCATGGAAGTCGGAGCTCGGCTGGCTGTGATCAGCTATCACTCGCTGGAAGACCGGAGAGTGAAGCGGTATATGCGCAGTGGCAATCTGGAGGGGGAAGTCCGACGGGATGTATTCGGAAATCAGCTCACTCCGTGGCGCATGATCACTCGAAAGCCAATCATGGCGGATGAGGCAGAGATTCGAGACAATCCGCGAAGCCGGAGTGCGCGCCTGCGAATCGTTGAGCGCCTGAATGACAGTGAAAGCT
>CALBJU010000357.1 GCA_937893205.1 uncultured Bacteroidota bacterium | reverse complement strand
TCAGCCTGACGGCGAGCGCACAGGACGAGCTTATTCCCCCTCACTTTCAATTTGAGGCAGACGTTCCGAGAGACGCATCCATTCCGAGCCCCTCGGAATTCCTGGGATACGAGACGGGAGCCGAATACACGATTTACGCTGACGTCGTCAGATACATTCACGCCGTTGCTGAGGCGTCTGACCGAGTCACAATAACTGAATATGCCCGCACGTATGAAAATCGGTCGTTGCACGCGCTGTTCATTACCACTCCGGCCAATCATGCCAGGTTGGACGAAATCAGGGCGGCCAATCTTCGATTGGCCGACTCGGACCTTCCCGAGTCCGAGGCTCAGGAGTTGATCTCGGGTAATCCAATCGTAACCTGGCTCAGTTACAATGTCCATGGGAATGAACCGTCCAGCACAGAGGCTGCTCTTGAGGTCATCTACCGATTGGCTGCGGGTACGGATGCAGAAACTCTTGAGATGCTCGAAGAGATAGTCGTTGTCATCGACCCTACAATAAATCCAGACGGACGAGATCGCTACGTGTACTGGTACAAGTCGATGCAGAGCAATCGATTAAGGATAAACCCCAGCGACGCAGAGCATGTTGAGCCCTTCCCCGGCGGCCGAACCAATCACTATTGGTTTGACCTGAACCGCGACTGGGTCTGGTTGGTGCACCCGGAATCGAGGGGACGTATCGCGCTGTACCAGCAGTGGCTCCCCCAGGTCCACATGGATTATCACGAGCAGGGATTCAACAACAACTATTTCACTATGCCCGGCAAGGCGCCCAGGAATCTGAACTTGCCGGAAGATTATGAGATGTGGGCAGACGTTTTCGGGCGGGCCAGCGGCGAAGCGCTGGCCCGAAATCAGGTGAACTATTTCACGCGGGAGTCCTTTGAATTTTTCTATCCGGGCTACGGATCATCCTATCCGAGTATTCTGGGGTCGATTGGAATGTTGTCCGAGCAGGGAGGGCACAGTCGCGGCGGCCGGGCTGTGAAAACGAACGATGGCTATGTTCTCACCCTGCGTCAGCGGGCCTTTGACCACTTCTCGACCTCGATGGCCGTAGTGCGATCCGCGGTAGAGAATCGCGCGGCGCTCTTGACCTACTTCCGATCCTTTTTCAATCCGGAAACGAGTGACAGCGAGACAAAAGCCTATCTGATACCGGACGATGGCGGAAACGGCTATGTGGGGGACGTAATCGATCTCCTTTTGAAGCATGGCGTTGAGATCGAGCAGAC
>CALBJU010000356.1 GCA_937893205.1 uncultured Bacteroidota bacterium | reverse complement strand
GAATGTGTTTTCGGTTATCCAGAGAGTGCGTCCGGCATCACGGAATATAGGGTCAAAAATCTATAAACGGTCCGAAAGCGCGTTTTAATTACCTTAGTTCTTATCAGATTCAATGACGAACTCGATCCAGGCAAAGGTGAAAAAGAAGAGCCTGCCTCCAAGATGGAAACAGGCTGAACTCCTTAAATCGGGCAATACCACTTCGCAAATCTAAGCGAGGGCATTGACGTGCTTTTCAAGCTGGCTCTTGTAATTGGCAGCCGTATTCTTGTGGATGATGCCCTTGGAGGACATGCGATCCAGAAAGGCTTTCACATCAATCAGAAGAGCGGAAGCCGCTGCTGCGTCTTCACTCGTGCGGAGTTTTTTAATCATCGTGCGCATTTTACTTCTGTGCACTCTGTTTCTCGCGCGGCGTGTTTCTGTCTGACGAACTCTCTTGGCTGCTGACTTATGCTGAGGCATTTGGTTGCCGTATACTTACTTGGATCGGAATAAAAACTTTATAGCCTACAAATATACGCTGACCCATCGTTTCAGTCAATTGTTCTGGCCAATCCGGAACCGTCCGATTCACCGTGTGTTTCGCCTTCTGCAGGGTAAATAGGCCAGTTTTTTTCAGATGTTCGCACTTCTTTCTGAATTCATAAGAAATATCGGTCACTCCATCACGGTTATTGTGATGGATCCCGAACACAGGCAGGATGAACGCACTCATCTCGTGAGACCGGGCCAGATGCTTCTGATTCTGGGTGCATCCTTTTTGACGCTTTTTGTTGTGTTAATAGCTACGCTGCTGCTTACGCCGCTGAGGTATTATCTGCCCGGTTATGGCACGATGGATATCCGTATCGAGGCGCGTGAGAATATGCTGCGCATCGAGTCGATGGCTGATTCACTCGCCCTTCAGGCCGAATACGTTTCGAGTCTCCGCGATATTTTCCTGGGTAATGTCGATGCATCGCCACCGGACGGAGATCGGTCCGCCTCAGCTGCACCCGCATTTTCTGCGGGATCCAGTCTACTGGAGTTACCCCTCCCCACCCTGTCCGGAAATTGGGAAGACCATCAGCAGCCCGCGATAGCCATCAGCAGGCTATCAACGCTGAGCGAACCCACCGCTCAAATTCCTCTTGCCGGTCCGAGCTACCTGTCCGCCCTCTCGTTTCCAATTATGCCGCCCGTCTCAGGAATAATCACGCGGGGATTCGATGCGCAGACCAGTCACTACGCCGTCGATGTTGCCGCGGAGACCGGAAGTGCGATCAGGAGTATCGGTGATGGCTATGTAATTTTCGCCGATTGGGTAAATGATGGCGGCCAGGTGATCGCGATTGCACACGCGATCGGTTATATTTCCGTATTCAAGCACAACAGCAGCCTTCTGAAACAGATTGGAGATCGAGTCCGTGACCGGGAAGTAATAGCATTCAGTGGAAACTCGGGAGAGATTACTTCTGGACCGCACGCGCATTTTGAACTCTGGCTCGACGGCCTCGCACAGGACCCCAGAGCGTACGTTTTGGGCTGGTAGGACATAGAAAAACACGTTATCTAATGGCAAAGAACATCAACTCAGCTCCCAACCCATCGCAAATCAATCTAATTGCCTCTGGTACTACGCTGGAAGGTACCCTCACGGCCAAGGATGACATCCGCATCAGCGGAAAGCTGAAGGGCACCCTTCGTGTAGAAGGAAAAGTAATAATCGCCCAGGAAGGAATTGTAGAGGGGGATGTGTTTGCTACAGATGCAGACGTAGCGGGCACGTTGATTGGCGAAATCAACGTCAAGAGCCTACTCGTTCTGAAGGGATCTGCAAAAGTACAGGGCACGGTGCGAACGACGCGACTCATCGTCGAAGAAGGCGCCGTAATCGATGGAAGCTGCGAAATGGGTCAACTCGACAAGTCCCGTGCGGAAGTCCTCAAGTCCGGAAACATTACCTCTGTTCCGAAACCTGCCGCCCTGCTCGAAACCAAGCCAAAGGGTACGTTTTCGATGATGTCCGGTGAATGACAAGAAATCCTGGCAGTCCGGACTTCACGACGCATCTCCCTATCTGACCATCGGAATTCAGCTGGCCGCTACGATGGTTTTCTACGTCGGCCTAGGGTATCTAATCGACCGCTGGCAGCAGACGGAGCCCACGTTCCTGATAGTGGGCGGCATAGTCGGGATGATCGCGTTTTTTATCCAGTTGATACGGGTTGTAAAACGCCTCTCATCTACCGGATCTGGCGCGGCGAAGTGGAGCGATAAACCCCCCAAATCCGCCTCCTGAGAGCAGTTCACCCGAATTTCATCGCCTGGGGGGTTCTGTTCATTCATAATTCACCCGTTCCAGTTCTCGGCATTTTATTCAATCCGTAGTTTTACAGCCCAGAATTGTTTGTCCAGACGATACACACAATCGCGGTGATTCCGAATGAGTGAAAGCTTCTGGTTCAGTTCTCTTTTAGGGGCCGGAATTGCTGTCGCGTACAGCGTGTCGGCTATCGTGTTGGGACGTGTAGCGATGAAATCGCCAGGACGGACCTTCACCATGATTGTTTTCGGTGGGATGGTTGCTCGAATTTTCGTGGCTCTCATCATCCTGACCCTCATCCTGTTGTTTGCTCCGGTTGATCAGATGACATTCGTGATGGGATTTTTCGTCGTCTTTGTCATTGGACTGACGGTGGAAATAGTGACGCTGCACCGGAGGCAGAATGTAATCTCTGACGCGCTCGATGCGCGTGAGAAATCATCCGAGTCAACATCAACATTCGACCTGACGGCCGAGAAAAACTGATGATCAAAAGAGCATCAATATTTGTTCTCCTTGCGCAGCTCACCCTGCTCGCGCTACCACGAGGGGTCGCGGCTTCCAGCGATGACCAGGAGAAGTTTGATGCCCTTCATCACAGCGCGAACGCGTATTACCTCGACATTGCACCCCTCGACCCGATTGAGTTGCCGCGCATCTTCATCGTTCGATATGAGGACGGCAGCTACGGATTAAATCTGTTCAGGTCAACGAGCTCGGCCATCCTGAATGGTCATTACGTCTCTGAAATCGATGCCGGCCACGGTGGCGAGGTCCAAGGCGATGATCACGAAGTGGAGGGTGACACTCATGCCGAAACGCAGGGTGGAATAACGGGTGAAATAACGGGTGAACTGATAGGCGAAATAACAACAGCCCAGCTCGAAGGTCATCTCGTACCGCCAGGCGGATCCCACGTGGTCCTGGATCTCTCGATTTCCAGGCATCTTTTTTTCGCGTGGCTGGCGATGGGGATCGTGCTGCTGATCATGACGCGACTCGCGGGCATGTACAAAAAGGGAATCGGCCGCGAGACGGCTCCAAGAGGTCTCTTCCAGAATATGTTCGAAGGGATGGTGGTTTTCATCCGCGACGACATCGTTAAGCCAAACCTGGGTGACAAGACCGATAAATACCTGCCGTATCTGCTCACTGCATTTTTCTTCATTCTTACGGCCAATCTTCTGGGCCTCGTGCCATTCGGAGCTACTGCCACGTCCAATCTGATGGTCACGGTCGTACTGGCCTCGTTCACTTTCGTATTCACGCAGCTTGGTGGGACCAAAACCTACTGGATGCACATCTTCTGGCCTCCTGGAATTCCGACGTTCGTCAAGCCCATCTTGATGCCTGTCGAAGTGTTGGGAATTCTGACGAAGCCCGTCGCCCTGGCCATCCGGCTCTTTGCCAACATGACTGCCGGGCACCTGGTTATTCTGAGTCTCATCGGCCTGATCTTTTCCTTTACCAACATTTTTGGTTCTGGAGCAGGCTACGGTGTGGCTCCAGTGAGCGTTGCTTTCGCTCTGTTCATCTACTTCCTGGAACTCCTGGTATCCTTCATACAGGCCTACGTCTTTACGATGCTTTCGGCACTGTTTATCGGAATGGCTATCCAAGAGCATGAGGCGCACGATGATGCGCATCAGGAACAACAAATTGAAGCCTCGGCTTCGCCGGAGGCCGAACCGGTCTTCGCAAATTGATTTTTTAACTCACTCCCTTACAACAAAACAACAATAGGCACTAAAATGGATCCATCAGCTCTCGCATTTCTCGGTGCAGGTCTCGGTGCAGGTCTCGTTGCTCTTGGAGCCGGTCTCGGAATCGGTAAGCTTGCTGGCCCAGCAATGGAAGCCACAGCTCGTCAGCCAGAAGCAACTGGTGATATCCGTACGTCGATGATTATTGCAGCTGCCCTTATTGAAGGCGTTGCTCTCTTCGGCCTGGTTATCTGCATCATCCTGGCGACTAAGTAAGCACTGGCGGCCTTGCCGCTCTTTCTCGTCAGGACATTTCGGATTCAGAAACGTCCTGAACAGGCCTGGTATGCGCAGACCATTCTGTAGCTCGGGTCACAGCCGGTAAACGATACGATGATGGTTTTAGCACAAATTGTATTAGCGCAGAGTCTTCTCGAGCCAGATCTCGGATTGATCGTCTGGATTGGAATCACCTTCCTCGCGTTTCTTTTTGTCCTGAAAAAGTTCGCATGGGGACCGATTACTGAGGCCCTCACGACTCGCGAGCAGAATATCAGCGACTCGCTGGAGCAGGCAGAAAAAGCGCTCACCGAAGCCCGCCAACTTCAGGCCGACAATACCAAGGCTCGCAGAGAAGCAGAAGCGCAGGCACAGGGTGTTCTTCGGGAGGCCCGAGAAGAGGCGGAGCGCATTCGCACGGTAGAAGTGGACAAGACGCGATCTCAAATCCAGCAGATGCAGGATACCGCTCAATCAGAGATCGAGCGGGAGAAGCAGAGTGCGCTAAACAGTCTCCGCCAAGAAGTCGCGGACCTGGCTATTTCCGCAGCCGAAAAAATTCTGCGCGAGAATCTGGACGCGGATCGGCAGAAGAAAATCGTCAGCGATTTTCTGAAAGATTTGCCGAAGAACTAATCGCCCGATGATCCACTTCAACCCAAGCTCGAAATGAGTGACATCACGATAGCCCGCAGGTATGCTCAGGCCCTGAACGAGCAGGCAGCGCAAGCTGACGTAATGCAGCGCGTCGACGAAGACATTGCTTTGATAAGCGATGGACTGACGAACTCGCGTGAGCTGGAGAATTTCTTTGAAAGCCCGATCATTTCCCGGGAAAAGAAATCGAAGGTGATCAAGTCTCTTTTCAGAGAGTCTGTTGCGCCGGTAACAATGAGGTTTCTGGACCTGCTGGTCGAGAAGCGAAGAGAAGTCATATTCTCAAGCATTGCAATGAGTTACCGCGAACTTCGGGATAAACAATCGGGCATAACGAGTGTGACGGCGCGAGTCGCTCATTCGCTCTCGGACGAAGACAGGGAAACCCTCGTTGGTTCGCTCGAGCAGTTAACCGGAAAAAAGGTGCGACTGAGCATGAGTGTTGACGAATCGATCGTCGGCGGAATGGTGGTCCGTGTGGGAGATACGGTTTACGATGGGAGCGTGGTCAATCAATTGGCTACGCTGCGTGAGCGGCTTGAATCAGGGTCGCATGTATAATTCAGAACTGAACGAACGATGGACTTCGTGTCCATCCAATTAGACTAGACAGAATAAAAGATGGCAACGGCAATCAGACCGGATGAAGTCACCGCTGTCCTGAAGCGCGAATTAGGCGGCTTCGAGGCAAAGACTGACATATACGAAGTTGGAACCGTACTCCAGGTGGGCGATGGTATCGCCCGCATTTACGGTCTTTCAAAAGTACAGGCGGGCGAGCTGATCGAATTTCCTTCGAGCGGCATTACCGGAATGGTACTCAACCTCGAAGAGGACAACGTTGGTGCAGTGCTCTTCGGAAAAGTAGACGCGGTCCGCGAAGGGGACGAAGTTCGGCGTACCAAACGTATCGCATCGATCAATGTCAGTGAGGACATGCTCGGCCGCGTAATCGATCCGCTCGGAAATCCGATTGACGGCAAGGGACCCTTCACTGGCAAACAGTATGAGATGCCTCTGGAGAGAAAAGCTCCTTCGGTCATCTTCCGCGAGCCCGTGACCGAGCCCCTTCAAACGGGTATCAAGGCCATCGATTCGATGATTCCGATCGGCCGGGGCCAGCGTGAGCTGGTCATTGGTGATCGGCAGACAGGAAAGACGGCTGTCTTGATTGATACGATTATCAATCAGAAGTCTACCCATCAGACCGACAAGCCTGTCTATTGTATTTACGTAGCCATTGGCCAGAAGAACTCGACCGTCGCACAGGTAGTGAGTACGCTAGAGGAAAACGGTGCGCTCGAGTACACGGTTATTGTTAATGCCGGTGCTGCGACTCCCGCTCCGCTCCAGTATATCGCTCCCTTTGCAGGTGCCTGCATCGGAGAACTCTTCCGCGATACGGGTCGCCATGCACTGATCATCTACGATGACCTGTCCAAACAGGCCGTCTCTTATCGCCAGGTATCCTTGCTGCTTCGTCGTCCTCCAGGACGTGAAGCCTATCCTGGAGACGTCTTCTACCTCCACTCGCGGCTCCTGGAACGTGCGGCCAAGATTACTTCATCGGACGCCGTGGCAAAGAACATGAACGATCTGCCCGACTGTCTGAAGGATGAGGTTAAGGGAGGCGGCTCTCTGACCGCACTTCCGGTAATCGAAACCCAGGCGGGTGACGTATCGGCCTACATTCCGACGAACGTAATTTCGATTACCGATGGCCAGATCTACCTGGAATCAAATCTGTTCAACGCCGGCGTACGCCCCGCAATCAACGTGGGTATTTCCGTCTCACGTGTGGGTGGGAATGCGCAGATCAAGGCGATGAAAAAGGTCGCTGGAACGCTGCGACTGGATCTGGCCCAGTATCGTGAGCTCGAGGCATTTTCCAAATTCGGTTCCGATCTCGATGCCTCCACGCAACGCCAGTTGACGCGTGGTGAAAAGCTGGTCGAGGTCCTCAAGCAGGGGCAGTACGTACCGGTACCTGTTGAAGAACAGGTGGCTATCATTTTTGCCGCTGGAAGCGGCCTCATCGACGCACTGCCAGGCGCGCGCGTGAAGGAATTTGAGAAGGAGTACATCGATAAGTTAAAGCTGAGTCATTCTGGTACACTGGAATCAATCGTCTCATCGGGATCGCTCTCGGACGAAGTGATTGAAACGCTCACGAAGGTGGCCAACGATATGGTCGAACTCTACACCACAACCGATTAACGCCTCCTTCCGCTTACAGTCATGGCAAGTCTAAGAGACATACGCACCCGAATCGGGTCGGTCAGCAGCACCCAGCAGGTCACGCGAGCTATGAAAATGGTGGCGGCTGCCAAACTGCGTCGCGCGCAGGAGAATATTTTCCAGGCGCGTCCGTATGCCAACAAGCTGTCAGAGATAATCACAAGGTTGCAGGCGCAGCTAGATCCAACGGATCACCCGCTTTTCGTACATCGTGAATCGGTCGAAAACGTACTACTGGTTGTTGTGACCGCGGACCGAGGTCTTGCCGGTGGATTCAACGCCAACCTGATCAAGCTCGCTGAGCAGACAATCAGAGAGAGGTACGAAAAACATCGCGCGGAAGG
>CALBJU010000355.1 GCA_937893205.1 uncultured Bacteroidota bacterium | reverse complement strand
CTGAGATGCGGCTTCCTCATCTCCCATTCTCCTGTTGATCATATAGATCCAGTGCGTGGTTGAAACCACGTTGTCGTTATGTCTTGAAGTAGCCAGCCCCTCAGAAAAGCCGCGGAGTGCGTTCTCCAGATCGTCATTCAGGTAATACGCCAATCCAAGGTGGTACCAGATATTTCCATGCAGTGAGCTCACAGGAATTCCGCTCGCATTTGGCATGCCATCTGGCTCAATTTCATTTTCGATTCCTTCGATGAGGTCAACTGCCATCTCAAAATCAGCGATGGCAAGCTCCAGTCGGCGGGTTGAGATATATCGATGTCCACGGTGCCTGTAGAGCCGTGCGTCTTCAGGGTACAATTCGATTCCCTGAGAATAGATCTCAATTGCGCCTGCATAGTCTCCCGTGTAGGCCTTGAAACGTCCGTACCAGATGATGTTGTCTGCGTTGTCTGGGTCGGCGTCGAAACTAGCTTTTTTCTCCAGATACCTGGCTACAAGCGCGCTGTCGGGGTCTGCCGAAAACAGCGGTTCGCCTGAAAACGATATCGCGTCTGGTGGAGCCTCTTGCGCTTCAGGAGCGGGAGACGAGCACGATGACAATAGTAGAGCAGCCGCTAGCAGCGCTATTGAATGTTTCATATCAATTCTGGGTAGGCAGTTGGAAAAGCGGGTTTTCAATGATACCAAAGATATTGCTGAACGGATCATTTACACTGGCCACCTTGATGCCTTCACCGACATTGAATCCAACATAAAACGGTTCACTGAAGTAAGGATCGAAGCCAAGAACTTCGGTGTACCACCTGGTGGCCTTTTCCAGATCGGTGACGAAATAGGCAGCCGTACGGAGTCCAAGAATCATTGTCGCGCGGGATAGGAGGGAGGTGGGTGTTCCTCAGCATACCCAAGAGCACGCGCTAGGTCAAGATGCGCCCTCTTTGCTCTTCTTCTCTGATACGACGATCGTTTCCGCGATCCGATCGTGGGTAGCGAGGCGGTCGTCGTGCCACATGACCTGAAGGAATCCAAAGCCAGCTTCGAGAGCCGAGGCGCCGTAACCGAACGCGCGTTCGAGGCAGTGCCAGAAATCAAGCTTCTCGTGGGTCACCGAGATCACACGAATCTTGAATCCCCGCTTTCCGAGGGTTCGGCCATTTCCCCAGAAGTGTCCGAGAGTGAAGTAAATGACGATGAAGATGAGGCTGTACCAGTTTCCGAAGCCGAATTCGAGGTTGTAATCCTTTTCAGGATCCATCAGCCCATACTTCATGAAATAAGGAGTCAGAGCCGCTACCGTAGTGAAGAAGATTATGGCGAGGATGAAAAAATCGACGAAAAAAGCCGCGAATCTTCTTCGGAATGACGCCAATGGAAGCCCGGTAAGCTGTTCGGCTCGGCTTCGGTCCTTGAGGCGATATACGAGTTCTTTTTTGGCCGTCGGTGGTAGACGAAAGTATCACTCAGCCGTGACTACACCAATGATCATTTTTTTCTTGCATTTGAAATAACCTCACCCTACATTAATTGTATATACAAGTAACGATACACTACGGGCCCCTATCAGAATCGAAGACGAAATAAAGCAGCAGAACTTTCCCGATGAGTTCATGAAGGCCAGCCTGAATATCCTATTGACAGCGGACAGAATTTCGCATGCCACCAATTCAGCATTGAAGCCCTTCGGAATTTCCAAAGAGCAGTTCAATGTATTGCGGATTCTGAGAGGACAATCGCCCAATCCTGCTTCTCTGCAGCTCGTTTGCGAAAGGATGATCAGTAAGACATCCAATGCGACCCGCCTGGTAGAAAAACTGCGTCAGAAGGGACTTGTTGAAAGGCAGCAATGTGATACCGATCGACGCCAGATCGATATTCGTATCACGGACAGCGGAATGAAGCTTCTTAAGGAACTGGATCCCCTGGTTAAAGAGAGTGGAGAGCAGATGCGAAAACTGAACGAGAAGGAATCGAAGGAGCTTAACCGGCTCTTGGACAAAATGCGCAGCTAAAAAAATTTACACCTATTATTGTATATACAACAAACATCAATACACATAAACAATCATGAACACAACAACCAACAAAACCGTCCTGGTAACCGGAGCAACCGGTCAACAGGGTGGATCCGTAACAACAGCCCTTTTGAATCGGGGATTTTCCGTAAGAGGCCTGACTCGTAACACTTATTCAGACTCGGCTCTGGATCTTAAGAATCGAGGTGTTGAAGTTGTCGAGGGCGATTTCAGCAATCACGAGTCGCTCGTCGCGGTGGCATCCGGCGTGTAGACAGCGTGTTTTTCATGACAACGCCGTTTGAAGCTGGGGTAGACGCCGAAACCGGGCAGGGACTCGCGATGATTGCTGCTCTGAAGGAAGCGGGGGTTGAGCACGTCGTCTACAGTTCAGTCGCAAGTGCTGACAAGGCAACAGGCATTCCCCATTTCGAATCGAAATATGAGGTTGAAAAGGTCCTCATGGACTCTGGCCTCAACTACACGATTGTTGCCCCCGTGTATTTCATGGAAAACCTGCTCTTCCCCCAGACAAAAGAAGGAATCTCGAATGGCACAGTGGCGATGGCCATGCCGGAATCCACGCCTCTGCAGCAGATCGCCGTTTCCAATATTGGCGAATTTGTGGCCGCCGTCATTGAGCGAGGTGACGCGGTGTATGGACAACGCTATGATATTGCGAGCGATGAATTGAACGGTGCCGAAATGACCTCGCTCGTTTCTGGAGCGACCCACAAAGACCAGTCGTACATGGCTCTTTCTCCCGAAATCTTCCGTTCGTTTGGTGACGACATGGTTATCATGTTCGAATGGTTTGAATCAGACGGATACACGACGGACATTCCAGCGCTCAAGCGAGACTTTCCCGAAGTGAAATGGAATGGATTCGCAAATTGGGCAGAACAGCAGACCTGGAACTGATTTCTCTGGAAAATAGCAATGTGGGGCGGGCGAACGCCCGCCCCACATTTATTTGAGGCCAATCTCAGGGGCCGCAGCGGAATTCAGGAGAAAAGACAGGCTTCGGGGCCGCCCTCGGTCATGCGAATCATTCGTTCGAGGCGTAATCCGAGCTTCTCGAGCACTCGAATGGACGCCCCATTGGAGGCCGATGTGACTGCAACGATGCGCGAATGCCCCAGCGAGGCAAGTCCGTAGTCCATTACGGCGCGGGCAGCTTCGATTGCATAGCCCTTTCCCCAATACTGCTCGGCCAGCGCAAAGCCGATATCCGGATTGTCCAGCTGATCTCTTTTCAGCAGACCGCAAATACCAATGGGAACGGCATCCTCCACGAGACTTACGAGATACATTCCGAGGTTTGGTGACGGATTGCTACTCAGTCCTTTTGTCCGGATGTAGCCTCGCGCATCCTCAAGAGAGCGAATCTTCTTGTCGCCAATATTGGCGTGGAATGCGGGCTCGTTCAGCAGACTCAGGATGAAAGCGTCGTCTGAGTCCTCCATTTTTCTGATGGCCAGCCGCTCAGTTTCAATCAGATTCATCCTTTTTGCTGCCGGCTCATAGACGTGGAAATGGGTTGGTGAACGTGAACGCTTCTGCGCAAGGTCCCTTCGATCGGAGCAATTGGAGCTTTTCTGATGCTTCGTCAGGAGACGGTATGTGGCCATCCTGCACCCACCACAGGACCGCGTGCTCTTCTTCCATCTTGATGAACCATTCTTTTCTTCGCCGCATGATCTTTACGTGAGCCGTTTGAAAGGCATAATTCCGCAGCGCTTCTACATTTTCCCACACAGACATATTGACGACCATGTCATCGCCGAAAGTTCTGATAGAGGAGACGTTTCCAGTCCCATCCTGCAACCGCCAGATAAACCCGGGGCTTCGATCTGCAAGCGCATTGACTCGATTGAGATTAATCACAAAATCGCGCATAACCGGATTGTCCAGCGGGGCAATCATGTGGGCAATATTCAACTGAGCGAGGAAATAAGTCATCGGAGCAGTCCCACCTAGTACACGCCCAGATCCACTGTGCTGATGATGTGCCCGTCAAAATAGGCGGCGACCTCAGCGATTAACTCATCGTCCGTGACTCCCATGTTGAGCTGGTGATATAGCAGCAAAACACCCGGTTGGGACTGAGCCGCGAGTTTCCCGACGTCCGTCGCAGAGGTGTGGGACTGGGAATGGTAGTTCTGCCAGTCAGGAGTACGATCTGCAAAACCCGCATCTGAATAAATCTCGTGTATCAACACATCACATTGCTGGCACATTTCCGCTATGATCGGGCTCGGAGCCGCATCACCCGAAATCACGATGACCCGATCTGCAGTCGTGAATCGGTATCCGAACGCCTGAGGCCAGGAGCCGTGGCGCACGTCGAAAGCCTCGACGGTGACCAAAGAATCCTGATAGACAATGCCGGCGACTATTTCATGGGCGTTGACGCGATATCCCTGATTATTTGCCGGCTGATTTCCAAACACGCGCATGTGGATATCCTGCTCGTACGCAGCGAGGATATGTTCGCTCATGCTCTTGATGCCTTCCGGCCCATACACCTCAAGCGGCTCGTTCCGATCCAGAACCCAGGGCGTCAGAATCAGATCTGAAAAACCAGCTGTGTGATCGGAGTGAAGGTGAGTGACGAAAGCACGATTTAAACGATCTACTTTCAGTCCGTCGATGCCGTTCAAGGCCGCTGCAGCCGCTCGGCGGACCACTCCCGGCCCAAAATCGATGAGATAGGGCTGATCACCAACCACAATCGCGACCGCCGGGCCCGAGCGATCCGGGTCCGCATTCGGGTTACCTGATCCCAGCATGACGACACGCGTGTTCTGGGCAGACGCTGAGCCGAGGAGCGTGAATGAGAAGATTATAAGGAAGAGAAATCGAGTGGCAGTGGACATGCTACAAGCGGTAAAATGATGTCGCTAAGTGTACGGTGAAGTCGCCTTCCGCGCCAGCATCGGCGCCGCTCTTGGGTTGCGAATTAGCTCCATGATCCCGAACCTTGACGCCCCACCTAATAACAGCCGTTTCGTCGAGTAGAAAATATGACCACGTATCCTCTTCTTCGTGCAGCCCGAATCATGATTGGGCTTGCCTTCTTGTTCACGCTTAGTACCCCCTCGTCAGCGCAGAAAAAAGACCTGACCCTCGAAGACTATGCCCAGTGGGAACGCCTCGGCTCGAACACGCTCTCGCCGAACGGCACCTGGCTTGCCTACGAGATCGTGCCCGTAGAAGGCAAGGGCACGCTGCACATTCGATCCGTCAAGGGAGATGATGAGCACTCATTCGAGTTCGGGTCACGAGCCAGGTTCTCGAATGACAATTCATGGGTGGCTTTCACGATTGGTATCTCGGAAGACGCAGAAAATAAACTGGAGAAGGCCAAAGAGACGATCAAGCTCTCTGTTGGACTGATGAACCTCGCAACTGCCGCCGTTGACACCATTAAAAACGTCCAATCAGCCACCTTTTCGGATGATGGACGCTTTCTGGCTCTTCGGAAATACAAGGCTGAAGGCGTTGAAACGGACGGTTCTGACCTGATCATTCGAAATCTTGCCTATGGGTCGCATCAAAACATCGGGAACGTTTCGGACTATGCATTCAGCCCCGAAGGCGCGTATCTGGCTGTTTCGATTGATGCCAATGACAAGCTGGGCAACGGCGTGCACTTATTGAATCTAGCGACGTCCACATTGCGCATCCTGGACAGCGATGAACGGGCGTTCAGCGGTCTCACCTGGCGAGATGATTCGTTTGACCTGGCCTACCTGAAGGAGGGTGAACGGGTCGGGGATGACTATCCCGATCACCTGGTCATTTCCTATGCCGGACTGGATATGGGTGGTGAAAAGCGGGTGTTCGACGCTTCAGACAACGACGATTTTCCTGAGGACTTCCGCATCGCATCTGAGGGCGACCTGCACTTTTCAGAGGATGGTTCTCGGCTCTTCTTCGGGCTGAAAGAGCGCTTCGAAGATGAAGATGAAGAGGACGAAGGCACTGATGTCGACGCGGAGGATGATGAAGGTGAGGACAAGGACACCAATGCCGCCGATGACGCTGATACCGCCGAAGATGAGTCCGAACCAAAAACCAACGCCGATCGCGACAAGGATCTGGATCCAGCTGGGGTAGACATCTGGCATTGGAAAGATGCGGTGGTTCAGCCCCGACAGGGAGTGCGATCAAACATCAATAAAAACTTCACCTATCTCGCATCGTGGACGTTTGCCGATGGTGCGTTCGCAAAGCTCGCCGATGACGACATTCGAAATGTAATTCTCACGGGCGATCAGCATCACGGCGTGGGCTACGACCCGACACCGTATCAACCCGCTCTACGCGAAACATGGAACGACGTGTACGTGATCGATACGCATACCGGTGAGCGCACGAGGGTACTTGAGCGCATTGAAAACGTGACGACATCGCCGGATGGCTACTACGTGCTCTACTTCCGCGCCAATGATTGGTGGTCGTATTCAGTTGCAGATGGAACTCATCGAAATCTGACAGAGGACGTCGATGCACAGTTCAACAATTTCTTGTCCATAAACGGTCGGGAAGAAAATCGCGCATTCGGAAGGGCACAATGGTCGGATGAAGATGAGACGGTGATGGTGTACGACCAGTATGATGTCTACCGCCTGAACGCCGACGGGAGTGGTGTCGAGCGCCTGACCTTCGGCGCTACCGACAAGATTCGGTTCCGGCAGACTCGCGTCGACTTTGAAGAGGATACACTTGCGCCGGAGGATCCAATCTTTTTCAGCGCATACGGCGACTTTACGAAGGACTCAGGTTATTACGTGCTCCGCGAGAATCCGGGACGAAGTGAAGAAGAAGCAACCTTGGACCAACTGGTCTACGAATCGAGAGCGATTTCGGGGTTGAGCCGCGCAAAGGATGCGAACGTCTTCACCTTCATGACGCAGAAGGCTGACGAGTC
>CALBJU010000354.1 GCA_937893205.1 uncultured Bacteroidota bacterium | reverse complement strand
TCCGACCTGCCACGGTCAGGGCTGGCGCCTCTCTGAATTCGCTCTGGTCCACGCGTTGCGCCCAGACGTTGGGAATGAGGGGTTCTCTGGGCAGCAGCCGATTAAATGGCAGTCGCAACGAGTAGATCGAGGGAATTCCTTTTCGGAGGCTCACGATTGCGGCCAGATCGGTTCCTGCAGCCACAGTTACCTGCATCACTCCAATGTCGAGATCCGTGAGGGGCCGAACCCGTCCCGAGATCAGATTTTTTTCGTAGAGATTATCGATTCCGTTGCGGTCAGATACGAAGACGATCCGGTCTGGATCGGCTCCGAAACGGGCGCTTCGGTCGTCCCACGTGGTGTTGGTCGTCAACCTGCGAGCGAAGCGAGCATTCGGCGCCAGTAAGTACAGATCCAGTTGGTTGAAATTTTCCTCGAAGATGCGAGTCTCTTCGGTGCTGTATCGCTTCAGTTCGGTTCGATCGACTCGATCAGAATGGAATACGATGGTTAGTCCATCAGGACTCCAAGCGGGCTCATAGTCGCTGAAAACGTCATCGGTTAAGTTTTCAAAGTCTTCCTCCTCGATATCCAGTGTCCAGATATCACTCTGAATTCCGTTCGTAGCGCCCATGGCGATCTTCCGGCCGTCTGGGCTCCAGGAAAGGGACAGAATCTGCTCTATCTCATCGGTGTGAATCAGTCTGATTCGCTCGGTGAGCACATCGACAATGGCAACTGCATCCGTTCTTCCGCTTCGAACGGCGATCGCAAGCTCGGTGCCTTCAGGATTCCAGCTCAAGCCCGGTGTCAGGACACTGAGTGACTCGAAATCTCGAGATATCTGACCTTGAATAAGCCTCTTCTCGATCGTTCCGTCATTCGCATCTGCGATGTAGACATCAAACAATCCACTTGTGGTTGATACATAGGCGATCCGGTCGCCGAGAGGAGAGAGGGCAGGACTCGTATTGAAGAAACCGTGTTTGCTGGTAATTATCGGCTTTGCGATCTCTTCCAGCGATTCGCGCGCAGTGACCTCGGGGAAGTGCACCTCTCTCAACGTCCGTTTCCAGCGCTCGCTCAGTTCATCCAGGTTCAGCCCGATTGAGCGCACGATGGCCTGTTCTACGGATCGGGCACTGCGTAGCCGCTGTAATATCTCCCCGATTTTCTCCTGACCGTACTGCTCTGCGATGTAATCCCAGACGCTCTG
>CALBJU010000353.1 GCA_937893205.1 uncultured Bacteroidota bacterium | reverse complement strand
GGAAGCAGAAGAAGCTCCAGAGGCTGAAGCAACCGAGGAAGTCGAAGAAGCTCCAAAGGCCGATGCGACCGAGGAAGCAGAAGAAGCTCCAGAGGCTGAAGCAACCGAGGAAGTCGAAGAAGCTCCAGAGACCGAAGCGACTGAGGAAGCTGAAGAAGCTCCAAAGGCCGAAGCGACTGAGGAAGTCGAAGAAGCTCCAGAGACCGAAGCGACTGAGGAAGCTGAAGAAACTCCAGAGACCGAGGCGCCAGAAACGGCAGAAACTGTGGAAGACAAATCTTCTGAAGAGGATGTCCCCACACCCGAATCCGAGGATTCATCGGAAAAGACTAAGTGAGCGTAACCCGCTCACTCGGCAACAAGGCTCACTAAAGCTCGACAGATGTCAACGATAAATAAATTCAAAAAAGTTAGGCTTTTCAGGCTGGCCAAGGAGTTCAACGTTTCCGTTGACGCTCTTGTCGAGCATATGGAAGAATCTAACCATGCGGAGGCACTCACCGGAAGAGGCATTAACGCCGCAGTGTCTTCGGAAGAGGCGTATGACGACCTCCTGAACTTTTTCGCCGATGACAAGGTGCAGGCCGACCGGGTCAGCAAGAAGAGAGACGCTCTTCGAGAAGAAGAAACGGAATTCGATGAAACTGACGATGCAGTTGAAGTAGAAGATCAATCGTCTCCAGAGGCGGAGCCGGAAACGGTTAGCGAGGCGGAGCCGGAAACGGTTAGCGAGGCGGAGCCGGAAACGGTTAGCGAGGCGGAGCCCTCTTCGGTAACAGAGCCGGAGTCAGAGCCGGTAACAGAGGAATCAGAAGCGGAGCCTGATCCGCTTCCTGAACCGCAAGAGGCTATCGAACAGGAGCCCGTGCCTGCAGTCGAAACCGAGGAAGTCCCAGAAGTCCCAATTGTGGCGGAGCCCGTATTAGAAGAGGTCGCTATTGTTGCCGAGAAGGCGGGGGAAGAGGAGACTTCTGAAACTCAAGAAGCAGCGTCTTCTGACTCACCCGAATCGGCAGAAGAAACAAAAGCAGAACCTTCCTCTGAAACCCCACCTGTCGAAGACTCACCAGCCGAAACCGATACGGACTCGAAGACTGAGGAGGGTGATGCCGAAGAGGTCTCACCGACTGCCGAGGAGCCTAGCGAATCCGGTGATAAAAAGAGTATCACACCTGAAGCAGCAAATATTTTGGCTGCCGACAGATATAAGCTAACCGGAACAAAGGTTCTCGGTAAAATTGATCTTGAGAAGGTTGAGGACTCAGAACCTGGGGCAAAGAGAAAAAGAAAACGCAAACGTAAGCGCATTCCAGGCGCTCCTGGTTCAGATGGCGCCGCACCGGTAAAAGCCGGTGAGGCAGCAAGCAAGGCTCGAGGTAAAAAGCGAAAGAAAGGACCTGTTGTAGACAAAAAGGATGTTGAGGCTACCCTGCAGGAAACCCTTCGTGAGCTGGAAGCCGGAGCAAGTCGCGTACGTCAGAAACGTAGGCGCCAGCGAAGAGATGATCGTGCGGCACAACGCGATCGCCAGGAAGAGGAATTACAGGAAAAATCCAGCATTCTCAGTGTCACCGAATATGTCTCAGCAGGTGAATTAGCCAACCTGATGGACGTCCCCGTGACTGAATTGATCAGTACGCTCTTCGAGTCTGGAATGATGGTTTCCATCAACCAGCGCCTTGATGCAGACACGATTACGATCGTAGCAGACGAATTCGGATTTGAGATTGAATTTATATCCGACTTCACTTCCATCGACATTGAAATTGAAGATGATGATCCCGAGGATTTAGTTCCTCGTGCGCCGGTGGTGACGGTTATGGGTCACGTCGATCATGGGAAAACGTCGCTGTTGGATAACATCCGGAGCGCCGATGTTGTAGCTGGAGAGGCGGGTGGTATCACCCAGCACATCGGTGCTTATCAGGTTGTACTCGATTCCGGAAAACACATCACATTTCTGGATACACCGGGGCACGAAGCCTTCACGGCGATGCGTGCACGAGGTGCTCAGGTAACAGATGTTGTCGTTTTGGTGGTCGCCGCAGACGACGCAGTAATGCCCCAGACGATTGAGGCGATCAACCACTCACAGGCGGCCGGCGTTCCGATAGTTGTCGCAATCAACAAGGTCGATAAGACGGGTTCTAACCCTGACCGTGTGATGCAGCAGCTGGCAGACCAAAATGTGCTGGTCGAACAGTGGGGAGGAAAAGTGCAGTGTGAGCTGGTATCTGCGCACACCGGACAGGGAATTCCGGAGCTACTCGAAAGAATATTACTTGAGGCCGAATTGCTCGACCTAAAAGCGAACCCGGATCGAAATGCAGTTTGTACAGTCATTGAATCTCGCCTTGAGAAGGGGCGAGGAAACGTGGCGACAGTTCTCGTTCAAAACGGAACGCTACACGTGGGAGACGCTTTCGTTGCAGGAATTTGTTCTGGTCGGATTCGCGCCATGTTTGATGAGCGTGATCAACGCATTTCAAAAGTCGGCCCATCCCACCCCGCATTGGTAATCGGGCTAGATGGTGCGCCCGATGTTGGTGATACCTTTATCGTTCTTGATGCCGAAAAGGAAGCGAAGGAGATTGCCAACAAACGGCATCAGATTCACCGCGAGCAATCATTGCGGCAACGAAAGCATATCACACTGGAAGAAATTGGACGTCGATTGGCTGTTGGTGACTTCCGGGAGCTCAATTTGATCGTCAAAGGTGACGTGGCGGGATCGGTTGAGGCCTTATCTGACTCCCTGCTCAAATTGGGTACTGAAGAGGTGGTCGTCAACATTATTCACCAGGGTGTGGGCGCGATCAATGAAAGTGATGTTGTACTGGCCTCGGCCTCGGATGCAATCATTGTTGGCTTCCAAGTGCGTCCTTCTGTGAACGCGCGGAAGCAGGCAGAACAGGAAGAGATCGATATCCGGCTTTATTCGGTGATTTATCAAGCGATTGAGGAAGTTAAGGATGCGCTTGAAGGTCTACTTTCACCGGAGAAAAGCGAGAGTGTTACCGGATCTGCAGAAGTTCGCGAGACGTTCAAAGTGCCAAGGCAGGGAATGATTGCAGGGTGTCTTATCGTCGACGGTAAGATTCTGCGATCAGACAAGATCCACCTGATACGCGACGGCATCGTCATCTATGATGGTACTCTTGCGTCTCTGAGACGCTTCAAAGATGATGTACGAGAGGTTCAAAATGGTTTTGAGTGCGGGATTGGTATTGAAAACTTCAACGACGTAAAAGTTGGCGACCAGATTGAAGCCTACGAGATTATCGAGACAAAAAGAACGCTGGATGATTAGTCGAATCTTGTCTTCAGGTATTGGAGAAAAATAGAATGAGTATTCGCCAAGAACGTGTAGCAAGTCTTTTCCAGCGCGAGGTTGCGGGTATTCTCTCATCAGAGTTTTCCGATCAACTACATCCCATGGTCACCGTGACCGGCGTCAGAGTTACCGCTGATCTCTCAATTGCCTACGTCTACGTGTCCGTGATGGGGGATTCTGAAGATCAGAAAAATGGCGTTCTTGTTAAATTGAAGGACCTTAATCCACGCATCAGAAAGAGCCTCGGACGTGCATTGCGTCATCAGGTAAAGAGTATTCCCGAATTAAGATTTTTCCTGGACAGGACGCTGGATGAAGCTCATCACATGGATAAGCTTTTCGGCAAGATCAGAGAGGAGCGAGACGGCAGGGGAAATGGTTCTGAATCAGAAAATGAAGTGGATCAGGCCCCCTAGCAGATGTCTATCGTTCCTGATCAGGCCGATATCCCCCGCTGTTACCGCGGCTCTATTCCCACGAGTTGGGAGCCCTTGATATTGCCAATAGATAAAGGCCACGGCGCCACCTCGTTTGACGTGATACGCCAGCTTCGCCGTATATCTACAACACGAAAAATCGGTCACGCCGGCACGCTGGACCCCATGGCCACTGGTTTACTGATCTGTCTGTGTGGCCGTGCGACGAAACTGATGACCCATTTCATGGAACTCAGAAAGGTCTA
>CALBJU010000352.1 GCA_937893205.1 uncultured Bacteroidota bacterium | reverse complement strand
TATGGTTTCCATCTCTCTTCTCGTGGAATAGTCACCGCGATACGGACCAGCCTCAGTGCTTTATCACCGTGTGGTAGAGTCCTCCTCCATGGGCGATAGATCCACATTTCAATCCCGGATTCGTCGGCAACATGCTGCAGGGCCGTCAGGTCGTGGAATGACCAGGATCCTGGATTACCCAGGAATACACGCCCACCTTGTTTGAGGGACAGGTCTACGAGATTGTACCAATCCCCTGAAGAACCGCTGAGGAGCAGAGGTAGGTTTTCAAGAGGCGAATCGCCCGGTTTGACGATAAATACATCAGTCGTGGGACCCAGAGCCGTTCGGCACGAGGCAATCCATTCATCGGAGCCGCCCAGGCATATCGTCATTGCTGTTCGGAGGGTCTTATCACTCGGTGGAGTCTGGTGTATTAACGATCCGGGATACACCGCCCGGTCCGGCAGCCCAACCCGCATCCACACTGACAAAGGCTACGGTCCAAAAATCGGTAGAGTCGATGAGAGACCACGTCATTCCGTTGTCCGTGGAGTACGCCGAACCGGTGGGCGCAACTCCTACGATTGTGGGACTGACTGCCCCCGGAACATAGGACGAACCGTAGACAGATCCACCAAGGACGGCGCGTCCGGCAAATTGCCAGGACGCACCACCATCACTCGATGTAGCAACATTCGCATAGATCGAGTCTCGCTGGCTGAAATCGCCACCAAGAACGGCCAGATGCTCAGCGTCCAGGACTGACAATGTTGAAATGCCCTCTGACTCGGTCAGACTGGCGATGGGGGTCGGCGCTTCGCTCCACGTCGCTCCGTAATCTGTGGTTCGGATGACCCGCGTGTCAACCGCTGAAGCACCCGTGGCGAACCAGCCAAGGCCTCCGTCGAAGGTCTGAACACACGTACCGCTGGCTGCGAATGCGCCTTCTCCTTCTCGCGCATCGGGGACAAGCGCCGGATCGATGCGCGTCCAGGTGGCGCCGCCGTCCGTCGTTTGGATGAGGGTGAATTCTCCCTCGTTGGAGTCGCTAAAGGCAAAACCGCGCTGGTCATCCCAGAAGGAAAAACAGTCGAAAAACGCATTCTCGTCCTCGTTCTGAAAGCTTAATGTCCAGGAATCGCCAGCGTCAGAGGTGCGATAGATCCGAGAATTCTCACCGTTTCCTATCGAGAGAACAAACGCATTTTCTGCGTCGAATGCGTGCACATCCCTGAATTGCAGGTTTTCCGCACCCTCAACTTTCACACTTTTCCAGGACACCCCGCCATCCGCAGTCAGCGCAACCTGCCCGCCGCGCCCTGACGCCCAGACCACGTTTTCGTCTACCGCGTAGAGACCAATAAAAAGTGACGTCGAGTCGCTGAATTGGCGTTCCCAACTCGGATTTTCCAGCGTTCGATCGTGCATATCTGAACCCAGTGAGCAACCGGAAAGAATGACGATGAAGACGGCGATGGGCGGGTAGAAGAATCGTTTCATGATCGATCGGTGAGATGATGGGTCGGTCAGACGAGACAGCCTTGGAATCTACGGGTTGTGAACGAAAGGAGACATACCGATGCGGTTGCCAGCAGACACTGAATTCGAAATAGGTGAAGAAGCAGCTCGGCAGCAGGTCTGCCCGAGGTCTGCACACGCCGAAAGGAACCTTTAATCCATGGAGCAATATCCGATGACCCTGTCCTTTCTTCTAAACAGCCGATTTCGTGAAAAAACAAGCCATCGTCATTGCCAGCATCGTGCTCCTCGCGACAGCCGGAATCGTCATGTACAACAGCCCGGCAGCAACCGGGATGACCGTTGTGGTCTACAAGAATCCTGGGTGCGTCTGTTGCTCGAACTGGGCAGACAAGATGCGCCAAGCTGGATTCAGCGTCGAGGTGCATGAATCACCGATCATGAGCCAGATCAAGGCAGAGCACGGCGTGGCTCCCGCATTGGCTTCCTGCCACACGGCGCTCGTAGACGGTTACGTCATTGAAGGGCATGTTCCTCCTGCAGACGTGACCCGTCTTCTCGCCGAAAAGCCGGCCATATTGGGACTCGCTGTTCCAGGAATGCCCGTTGGTTCTCCTGGTATGGAGATGGGAAGCCCGGCCGATTACCATGCTTTCGACGTCGTAGCCTTCGACGGAGCCGGACGGACGAGCGTGTATAGCAGCGTGCCCGGTGGCGCAAATTCCAGATAGTTACCGGACCTAGTCCAGGCTTCTGATTCTCAGGTTTCGAAACCAGACTGCGCCGTGATCGCCCTGAAAGGCGATGTGGCCGGTGCTCGTTGAGCCGTACGTTTCCATGTTGGCCCATTTTGAGCCTGCGACGCGTTCGGCCCAGTCATCGCTCCCTTTTTCGTATTCCAAGACTTTCGTTCCGTTGAGCCAGTGCTCCACGTGATTGCCCTCGACAATAATTCGGGTCGCATGCCAGTCGCCAGCTGCGGTGGAGGCGTCTTCGCCGGGCGAGTGGACGTCATAATTGGATGCTGCGCTGTTTTTGTTCACCCCTCCCTCGTTCATGGCGTTATCATCATCGAGTATCTGATATTCGGGTCCGGTCATCCAGGGATAGTCTCCGGCAGATTCATCGACGTGCCACATAATGCCGCTGTTTCCTCCTTCGAGTACTTTCCACTCCAGTTCGAACTCGAAACTGGTGTAGGTTTCGCGACTGACAATGTCCATGCCGTGACCCGGCTCTGAGGCGTACATAGCTCCCTCATCGATTACCCAGCCAGCGGGCATTTCTTCCTGGGCATAGCCCCTCCAATGTTCGAACGATTCGCCATCGAAGAGCGAAACCCATTCGGCCTCAGTTGAGACTTCTCCGGCGCCATAGCCGGACGTGTCGCCAGAATCCTGGCAGCCAGTAATAAGAAAAGCAACGAGAACTAGAGACAAAGACTTCATGACTCGCAGGGAATGAGGTTTTTGGAAATCAGAAATTGAAAGTAGAATCAGACGTACTCAGTTGCCAACTCAGTTCGGCATTTCTCAAGAAGTAATTTAGTGGCCATAATTCCGTCGCCTTCAGAAAGCTCGCTGCCCTCGTATTCGATACCGACGTAGCCCCGATAGCCGGCGTCGAGAACGATGCGCATGATGCGCATGTAATCTTTGTCGCGTTCGTTACCCGCCTCATCAAAGTTGTGGCTCTTGGCACTCACCGCTTTAGCGAATGGCATGAGATCTTCGACGCCCTGGTAAATATCATACCAGCCCATCTCCTCGCCCATGTTGAAGTTGCCGAAATCGGGCAATGTGCCGCACATGGGGTGATCTACGGTCGTCATGACCTCGGCCAGCCAGCGTCCATTTGAAGAAATCCCGCCGTGATTCTCCACGATCACGTTGATTCCTGCCTGCTCACCGAATTCGGTGAGGCGACGTAATCCGTTGGCGGCCAGATCGCGCTGGGTATTCCAGTCGCCTTCGCTCGCCG
>CALBJU010000351.1 GCA_937893205.1 uncultured Bacteroidota bacterium | reverse complement strand
GCTGTGAAGGATCGGATGGGACTCGCCGTTGCCGCTCTGAGTATCGGTGGACCAAACGATCGCCTGAGTCCCGACACGCTTGGTCGCCTGGGTGATCTCGTTGTCAGTTCTGCATCCGAACTTTCCAATCTTCTGGCGGCCCGATAGCCCCGCCGCCCGATAGCCTCGCCGCCCGATAGCCCCGCTGGTCCCGACCGCATCGGACCGGTTATTGGATGCAACGATTCTGCCCGGAACCCCTATAATGGACAGCAACCACCCCTCGCGCTTGACCTGAAGTCCGTCTGAAGGCCGGCCTCCAGCCCTGTTCGATCGGTGGGAATCAGAATCCGGAGGAAAGATATGTCTGTCACGCTACTCATCGGCACGATGAAAGGTGCGTTCATCCTGCGCTCGGATGACCGCATAAAGTGGGATATCGAAGGTCCGCTTTTTCGAGGCTGGAAGGTGAGCACGGCGACGCGAAGTGCAGATGGACGATACTTCGCCGGAACGGCGTCAGACTGGTTCGGGCCCGCCATCCATGTCAGCGATGATCTGAAGGAATGGACTCAAATTGTCGATGGCCCGGCATTCGATCCCGATGAAGAAATCAAAATGAATCAGATCTGGTTCATCGATGCGAGCGCAGAACCCTACTACGCCGGGGTAGATGAAGCCGGCCTTTTCAGAAGTGACGATCAAGGCGCCTCGTGGCACGGCGTCCCGGGACTCAACGGCCATTCCACGAGAAGTGGATGGCACCCTGGCGCCGGAGGGCTGTGTGCCCACGCATTTCTCAGGGATGATGCCAATCCAGATCGGCTCTGGTGTGGTATCTCGGCAGTAGGCGTGTTTGTTTCGACAGACGGTGACGCATCATGGAAACCGATAAATCGGGGAATCAGTCAGATTATCCCCGACGAAGAGCACAAGGAAATCGGATACTGTGTTCACGCACTCGCCCAGGATCCAGCCAATCCCAACCGAATATGGCAACAGAACCACCGCGGGATGTACATGACAAGCGATGGTGGTGAGGAGTGGACGGAAATACAGACTGGACTCCCCTCAACCTTTGGTTTTCCACTGGAGGTTGACCCGCACTCTGGCGCTCTGTTTTCTTTTCCACTTCATTCGGACGAATATCGATTGCCGGTCGATGGGGCGTGCAAGGTCTACCGCAGCCAGGATGACGGGGCTTCATGGCATGCTTTGACCAACGGACTGCCCGCCTCCGACTTTTACGGCGGCGTTTTACGCGGTGCGATGGACCTGGACGAGCTGCCTACGTGCGGTGTTTATTTTGGCACGACTTCCGGCACGGTTCACACCTCTAAAGACCTCGGCGAGTCCTGGCAAACGCTGCCTGTGACGTTCCCGCGGATTCTGACGGTAAAAGTAATGGAGGCCAGTGATGACTGAGCCCCTCGTACAGGTTCGCGTCCCTAGCCTGCTTGCATCTCATTGTGATGGCCTGCGCGCACTCGCCTCGAGCGGGGCGACGGCCAGGGATGTGCTGGACCGGGTTTGCCTCTCCTACCCCGCGCTGCGAGTACACCTGCTCGACGAAACGGGAGAACTCAGGCAGCACGTTCTTTGCTACGTGGGGGATGTCGATACCCGCTGGCGCGACGGACTCGATACTAAGGTCGAGAACGGCAGCGAGGTAACGATCGTTCAGGCAATCTCTGGCGGTTAAGAGGCGAGGCTTCCCACGGCCAAACGACTAGTCAGCCCGTAGTGACTTCACAGGAGCCGCGACGGCCGATCGAATTGCCTGACAGCTGACGGTAAGCCTCAGGAATACAGCAATAGCATTCAGGCCATATAAAGTTGGGAACTCTAAGCAATAACATATGTATTACCTATGTGTATTCTCGTCAATATTCGACGACTCGCGCAACTCGTGGCGTGAAAGCCGTATCCACGTGGTGTGTGATAGTCGATTACGAAGGGATACAGCTCAATAGACTAGCCCGCTAGACTAAAAAAGAGCATCCACCGGAAGGCCGGAATGAAAGTTTTTGATGCCTATGACAAAATGATGTCACACCCTGTAAAGTATGTTAGTTCAAATTCGTCAACACAATCACTGTTCTCACGTCGTTAACTAGTTAGGACTGAAGGTGCAAAAGGGTCTAATCCTTAGCACCCGAGAATGTAAAGATGCAGAAAAACATGATGTACGCACACGTAATGGCTTCCCTCGGAAGTACTGGCTTCTATCTGGATATCTCCAAGGCAGCACCTGAACTCATCTCAGCCGATGGATCGGCGTCTCTACCGCTCGAAAACTTGAAGGCTGTTCAACTCCTGGCGTTGAAGAATCTGGCTCACGATCAATACGTGAACGGAATGCTCTACGGGGAAACGGATCTGTCTTCACATCGGGCTACATTGAACTTTCTCAGCCGGCTGATTGAGCGGGTCGGACATCCGAGCGCGCGCCCCCATGATCTCCCTGCAAACCGCAGAGCCCGACACGCGTCCCCCCGCAGAGCGAAGAGAGCAGCCTGATTGGGTCAAGTTATTCGGCTGATACTTCAGCGTCGAGCTCCAAACGCAGCTGAACCGGGATGGGATCGTCGGTGAGCGAGCGTAAGTTTGAAATCGAAATGCCCAGAAGACGAACAGGCTTAGTCGGGGGCCCTGGAGCGTGCATCAACAACAGATCCACCAACTCCATAATTTCTTCCTTCTGTCCGCGAAGAACATCTGTTGTTGTCTGACGAGTTGTTATTTCGAAATCGAACGTCTTGATCTTCAGTGTTACCGTCAATCCGAGGAGACTGGCATTCAGCATTCTTGAACTCACCCGTTCTGCAAGATCATTCAGACGCTCCTTCATTTCCGCCACATCGGTAATGTTCGTCTCGAAGGTGCGCTCCGCGCCCAACGATTTTCTGGTCCTTGAGATGTGCACCTGCCGATCATCCTCACAGCGACTGATACGATAATAGTAGCGACCCGCTTTCCCGAAACGACTGACAAGATCCTGCTCTGAAAAGCGACGAAGATCGGCTCCGTTTCTGATACCGATTTCGTTCATTTTCTGCGCGGTCACCGGACCGATACCATAAAACTTTCCGATGGGGAGCGCTGCAACGAAAGCCGCGGCATCGCGCGGGCGAATAACCGTCAATCCGTCTGGCTTGTCGTGATCCGAACCGACCTTGGCCAGAAACTTGTTAAAGGAGACCCCAGCCGAAGCGGTCAAGTTGGTTTCTTCTAAGATCGCTCGTCGAATGTCGCGGGCAATCGCTGTAGCCGACAGTTCGGGTCTCAACGAGTTGGTCACATCGAGGTAGGCCTCATCCAACGAGAGCGGTTCGACCAAAGTAGTGTACCTCCCAAATATCTCTCGAATCTGACGGGACACCTCGCGGTACACGTCGAACCTGGAAGACACGAAGATCAACCCTGGACACTTGCGAGCGGCAACCACGGAAGGCATCGCTGAGCGCACGCCGAACTCACGGGCTTCGTAGCTGGCAGCAGCCACCACTCCACGCTTGGAAGATCCCCCGACAGCAACCGGCCGACCCCGAAGTTCGGGGAAGTCTCTTTGCTCGACAGACGCGAAAAAAGCGTCCATGTCTACGTGAATGATTTTTCTCCCCTCGCTCAAAACACCTTTTCCGAGTGATTCCCGTGGCAGAAGTCGCCGTTGGTCTTGTTTTCACGTTTACATACATAGGAGGCCGTTTTGTTCGAATGGTGTCATGCTTTTTTACTATTCAAAAATCTCCCGCTCGTCTGCCGTCCTGGCACTCTGCGTTTGCAGTGTAATTGCCGCGTGCTCTCCATCGATTGCACCATACTCCTTCCACGCCTATCAGCAGGCCGTCGAATTGAAGGTCAACTCCTTGGATCCGATGCAATTGGCTGAACTACCGTTTTCAGAGCAAGTGAAATCCGTTAAGGACCTGAGGTCCAGGCTGTCTAAGGCCTACGAATTTGCCCGAGGACGGCCCCGTAATGATCACTCGACCAAGCAATGGGAGATAATGATTGATCCCGAGGCCCATTTACTGGGCGGATTTCTGACTCGGTGGGAGGAACAGGGACATCTTTCGCAGTCCTTCATCACCGAGGCTCAGTCGATCGTTTCGGGTGGATTTGATGCAATAATTGGACTGGAAAGCGGGAAAATCGGAAGTAAACAAGGAGGTGGGTCATGAATGTGTACGATTTCATCGACGATTTTCTGGAAAAGTTGGCGGAGGAGCTCGCATCTACGCTTCCTGATCTCAAGGACAAACTGATCGTGGCAAGTCGGGATGCCATTCTGGGTAATGTGTCTCGCGTCGAGACGTGGATGGCAATGCTGGCAGGAGGGCAGCTCACTGAGGAAGAGTTGAGCTGGCTCGTGAGGGCGAAAATGGACCTTAGTAATCTCGTCATTCTCGAGAATTCCGGACTTGCGCTAACCAGGATTGACGCGCTACGCCAGACGATTACCAGAACATTTGTTTCGACGATAATGTCTGCTACAGGGGTATGATTCAGGATCCCGCCAGGCCAGCGCGGAGTAGACCAATCCTGCACTTGCTAAGGGTGTAAATCGCCATTATGTTGCACGTTCCGTCCGGCGAGTTCTTCCGCGATTCTGAGCCATTCACTTTTCATGTCCAACACGACGTACCTCGTCACTGCTCGCAAGTATAGACCACTCCTTTTCAAGGATGTTGTGGCGCAGGAGCACGTCACCGAGACATTGAAAAACGCCATCCGTCTCGATCGACTGGCTCACGCTTACCTGTTTACCGGACCCCGCGGAGTTGGAAAAACGACTGCGGCCAGGATCGTCGCGAAGGCCATCAACTGCTCGACTCCCCCCGAAGACCGCGAAGACCGTGCGGAACCGTGCAGAGAATGCGTCTCTTGCAAGACCTTTGAAGAAGGCCGCAATCTCAACATCATCGAAATTGACGCGGCATCGAACAATAAGGTCGATGACGTTCGGGATCTGAGGGAAGTTGTCCGAATTCCGCCGCAAAACGGAAGGATGAAGGTGTACATCATTGACGAGGTACACATGCTGTCCACTCCAGCCTTCAACGCCCTCCTCAAAACCCTTGAAGAACCGCCGCCCCACGCGATGTTCATCTTCGCGACGACCGAGCCTCACAAGGTGTTGCTGACGATTCAATCGCGCTGTCAGCGCTTCGATTTTCGTCGCATTTCCATCCAGGAAATTATCGGCCGCCTAAAATATGTATGCGAAACGGAATCCATCACAGTTGATGATGCTTCTCTGATGCTCATCGCGCGCAAGGGCGACGGTTCCCTTCGAGACGCCCTCTCCGT
>CALBJU010000350.1 GCA_937893205.1 uncultured Bacteroidota bacterium | reverse complement strand
CGAGGCTTTCTTCTCGAAGAAGATGTAACATCGGATACGGGGATCGATTGGTATAATTCTGAGCGTCGCTCGGCTCCGTGCCCGCGAATTGGTATGACGGATGAAAGCTGGCGACTTGAAAAATGCCCTCCAGATCCAGCTCTCTGAGGAGATCGTCGGCACCGCTCAGGAACTGATTGTAGTCTGAAAAACTCTGTAAAACCTGGGGGTGGATCAGCAAGGTGGTTTCAACGGCATCGTCGACCAACAGTAATTCCATCTCATTCTGCAGACCCACCAGCAGCTGTTGCTGGGTTTCAGCCGCCGTGACAATGAAACGCACGGAGTTATTGACCATTTCCCGCTTTGCGAATGGACACAGGTTCAAACCAATCACTACCGTTTCTATCCAACAGCGCGTGGATTCTATGATCCTCTCGTCTTTCATCGCTCTTCGATTACGCTTCGATTAGTGTCATCCATCCTGCGACCACCGACTCCGGCTAGGACCGGTCTCCCCTTCGGGTGTTCTGCTCAATATCCAACACCAGGTTTATCAGTTCGGAGGCACCATAAAAAAGTATGAACGCAATCCCCGCCTGCATGCTTGCTGCCATCGAAATCAACCAACTTCCACCGGTCCCAAACAGCATCGATACGAGGCTTATTACTATGCCCCCAACTGATAGTGTGGCCACCAGAAAACCGATGAGGCGCATGGCTATCGAAATGTAGCTGATACCCGGATAACTCTCTGAGGGCGCTCTGCCTATCAATTTCGAAAACAACTCATCGAAGTGGTTTATCCCTCTGCTAAATCGTTCTTGTGCTCGACCCTTGCTTGGGGCGGGCGCCCTCTCGCGGTGAACATGTGTTAGCCCACCCCGCATTTCTACCTCCAATTCTGCGGCCGTGATCGCCTCTGGAGTATACTTGTTCGAATCTCTCTCTACCAGTGCGATGAGGTCCTCATCAGATAGATCGTGGATCCGCGTAAGCATTCTGTTCAATTCATCAGCCATGGAGCTACTCTCTATCGGCTGATCGAGAGGCACCACCAGATTTATTTACAAGAGAAATCGATTCGGCCGCAAAACGCTGACCCAGTACCTTGTAGCCCTCAACCGAGTAGTGCAGGTCGTTGGTAATTTCCCGGCCCTGCCTGTTGAATCCGTCATTCAGATCATCTGTGTCGACCCAGGATCGCGTGGTGTGTGCTTCAGTAAATTGGACCTGCGCTTCGCGCACCATGGTCCAGTGCGGATATCTCGCATTATCCATGTCAAAATCGCTCAGACGGCCGACGACAAAGTTGATATCCTCGCGGCTCAGATCAGTTTGGAGCTGTCCCAGTAGGCCGTTCAGACTGGCCTCATACACCTGCCCATGTTCTTCCCGCGCATCCCTTTCGCCTTGCATCCAGACAAATGTCAGGCTTTCTATTTTGGTATCAATGAGGGCCAGATTGACTCTCGTCATTAGGCTGTCGTACAGATCACCGGTCGCATTCGGCTCATCCCCCTCGGCTGGCTTCCACAGCTTGAACCACCGCCTAATCGGTTGACCACCGACCGCGTGTTTGACGACAATTACGTTGTCTTCTCCAAATTCAGCCTCAATCGCGGGTGTGAATGCTTCGTCGGGGTTCATGCCCGCCATATTTGACTGACCAGAGAGAATGAACAAGTGTTTCCCCGGCTCTTCTGGTGGAGCGCATGACGAAATTACCAGGGCGAGCGCTATTGATAAGGGAATTACAAAAAACCGGTCTGACAGCCATTCCGGCGGGGATCGTTGGTATCCTGCTGCGGCCCGATCTTGATAGAGAAAGTCTTCGTGCTGGCTCATGGTACTCTTCTTTGGTGGCCTCCTCATCCTTCAGTGTTCAGCAATCCGTCAACAAAACTTGTGGCGGCCTATTTCTCGCTTAATCTGCACACTTCGGCCGTAATGCGCAACTCAGCGTCTGACAATTCGATCGATGAATCTGTTGAGTTCAGAGACAGTATCTTTGCAGCTACCTCAAATTTGAGTAGATGGAGGTCTCAATCCAATGGCCAAACCCAAGCCGGCAGCTCCAAATGAGCGTGTCGAAATCTACGACCGGCTCATAGATGCGCACCCTGCCATCCAACGCAAGGGTGCGGCCAATCACTACACCTCTGTGAACGGCCACATGTTCTCTTGCATAAACAAGGTCGGCGACATCGCCGTACGCTTATCGAAAGAACAAAGAGCCGTTTTTATGGAGAAGTACTCCGCCGAGCTACTCGTGTCCTACAACACGGTCATGAAGGAGTACGTGGTCGTGCCAGATAAAGTGCTCTTAAATGTGGATACGTTCATGATGTATCTAAATATGAGCTTCGATTACGTCTCGTCGCTGAAGCCAAATCCCTCGACGAGAAAGCCAAAAAAATAAGTCTCAGAACCGTCCGGCGGATACAGAAAGGCCTTACCCGACTCTAGGTCGGGTAAGGCCCTCAATGCTTCAGGGGTCAGCTCTCCGAGCCTACATTCCCAGGTCTCGCACTGCAGCAGCGACCTTTTTCACCTTGTCGGAATCTGCAGCAGATCCTGCCCTTTCATCGAGATCCTTTGCAAGGCTCCTCAATGCGCTCTGCCGCGCACTACCCGAGGCAGCCTCGGCACTATTCAGGTCCCTCCGAACAGAAGCGATACCGCTTGCTGACAGACCCTTCGACCGCTCTAGCTGGTCCACGTATGCTCTCGCGAGGGAGAACGAAGCTGGCCAAACGTATTTCGGCTGGCCCTGCGCGTTGAGGTAGTCAAGCTTGACGGTGTTCGACGCCGCAATCTCATTGGCCGAAAGGTGACCGCTCGGAGTCAGTTCAAAAATGTCCAACCCTCTGGCGATCTCTGAACTCACGATAACTCCGTTGTACCAGTAAACAGACCACGTTCCGCCGTTCGCCATCTGATCGGCATCGATCGGACCGCGATCGTGGTAGGCAATCTCGAAGGGATTAGACAGATCGGTCCAGTCGAATATGGAAATTCCACCCTGATACCAGGACTGCACCATTATATCCCTTCCAGGAATTGGAATGAGAGAGCCGTTGTGAGCAACGCAGTTTTCTACACTCGTCTGCGCCGCTGGCAATTTGTAGTAGCTCTTGAACTCCATTTTCCCGGACTCAAGTGAGAAGTAAGCATTTGCGCCCCATTCCACTGGATCGGTGGCGCGGCATTTAGGCTGTCCGCCTCCGCCCCACTCATCGGTGAAGAGGATGGAGGTGCCATCATTATTAAACGTCGCAGAATGCCAGTACGAGAAGTTGGAGTCGGCGACGGCGTCCATGCGGAAAGGATTTTCTGGATCAGAAATATCCAGCAGGAGGCCGTAGCCACCACATGCTCCACCCGCCCGACCGATGGCCGGATATAGAGTAATATCGTGACACTGTGTGGGACCGGGTGCCGGACCTGCTTCTTCTTCGTCATCCCCATCATCATCGGATATTCCGAATCGCTGAGCAATAATCCCCGGAAGGGCCTCACGAAACGCCGCAGAGTCCGCTGCATTAGCTTCTTCGTTGTCCCGGTCTTCCATGAAGGCCGCCAGCATCGGGCCGATCATTCGTCCGGGCAACACTCTTTCCTGACCAAAGAAAAAGACGACGAACTCACCGCGTGCTTTCGCTTCTTCCAGATCGGCAATGTCTGCAGGAGACTGGCCGTGCTGAGGCGGAGCCACCAGGTCTTCAAAAATTCGAGGTGAACTTACAATGGCAGCTTGTTCGGGATGAGCCAGAGGTACCTTGATTACTTCGATCCGAAACAGAGCCGAATTTGGATCTTCAGCTGGAGTCAGTCCAGAGCATCCGGCGAGCTCTTCTTCCGGGCGAACCCGCGAAGAGCCACTGATGTAGATGTAGACATTTTCATCGTCGTCCGGGTCTTTCAGTAAGGAATGCGTATGCGAGCCGCGGCAGGTCTGAACATTCGATACGTAGACCGGGTTTTTGATGTCTTCGATGTTGAAAATGCGAATTCCTCGCAATCTGTCGTGGCTCACCGCTTCCTGAACTCCTTCCGAACCACAGTCCAGACGGCCACTGAGTCCTTCACCAGACACAAACATCAGATCGCCATAGACCGATACGTCGCTCTGGGAGGCCGGACACACATATTTGGTTACCAGCGTCGGGCTGCTGGGATCTGAAATATCAAAGACTTGGACGCCATTGTAGTTGCCCTGAATTGCGTAGTTGCCAGTAAAGGCGAGATCAGAATTTGTAACGCCTATGAACGACTCCGACGGCGGGGTCGATGAGAGGAGTTTCATATTCCACACGGCTTCTTCGGCGTCGAACAACCCGGCACCAAGGCCCACTCTAGGATCCGGACTTGGAGCCATTGTTGACATTGCTGGCAATTGAACAGCGCTCGGCATGTCAGCGGCGCCATCATCCATCGTGATGGGTTTGTTCGTGCACGCGGAGACTCCGAGCAACACGACTACCAGCAAATATGACCAGCAGTGGCTGCTTGCTGCCTGAGCAGTGGAGCGAAAATTCGAGACTGAGAAATTCATAGTAGCTCGGTTGTTGTGGGTAGAGAAATTAATGGTGCGTCTTATCTGCGGTCTCACTGGGATTTGTCTGAATCGTTGAGAATATCGAGCATTCGCTCCATCCTCGCGATTTCGGTAATCTGGTCGACATTGATGTCGTTTGCAACTTTGAATGCGATTTCATCCTGGGCCGCGCCGTCTTTGCCAAACAGCTCTTCGACCATCGCAACGGCGCCGTTGTGGTGTTGAATCATGTACACCAGAAACAGCTTGTCAAAATCAGAGTCCCGGGCCTCGTCGAGTTGCTGAAGTTGTTCAGAAGAGAGCATGCCGGGCATGTGGACGTTGTGCTCGTCGACGCCGAGCAACATCAACATTCGCCCTTCAATCTGAATCTCAGGAACGGCCTGTTCACGATCTCGGAGCCAGGTCTGCATGGTGACAATTTCGTCCTTCTGCGCGTTTATGATGCGTGCACATAGCCGCTGAACCTCCGGATTGGCACCGTGGGAGGGCGCGAAGCCGGCCATGATCAGAGCCTGGGCGTGATGCCCGATCATACCCGTCATAAAATCGACGTCAGCCTGCGATACACGCGTAAGCGCGCTGTCCTTGCGAGCCCAATACAGGGCTTCCAGCTCTGATGTCGAGCTCGCAGCAGTATCAGTCAAGGTACCGCTCGTGGCGCTGCAGCCTGGGGCTACAAGTACGACCACGAGAGTCGCGACTGGCCAACACTCGCGAAATGCATTCATTCCTCTTCAGCCTGTCTGTGTGGGTTCAGATCAACGGGCCCAAAATATACTCCATCACATCGATGTTGCGAAACGCCAATCCTGTCGCCCTTCATGTTGCTGTGCCATCAGAACTTGAACCCGCTACAGGAACTCAGTTTTCTGCAGTCGTGAAACTGAATACCGGTTCTGAAGTCAGCCCGGCCTCGCCTCAACCCGTTATCCTTTAGGCGTTACCCTTTCTTGTGCCTATTCACGTAGACTTGAGCGAGTGCATGGAAGCGGATCCGAATAAAAATCCTGAAGAAACGACACCTGAGTCGGTTTCGGAGCCCTCAGACGCACCAGAGGATTCGGCGGTCGTTTCTCATCCCAGCGCTGAGAAACCCTCTGAAACCAACGCCGAGAAGGGCAAAAAGAAGAAGAAATCGAAGGGTTTAGGGACGAGTAGAGGCATCGAAACCATGTTTCGCACCTCGTATCGGGTGCATATGAACTTGAGCGCCCTGGCGGATACCAAAGCGAACATAATGATCAGCATCAACGGCATCATTATCTCGATCATTATCGCTTCCATATCTCCCAAGATCGACACCAACCCATGGCTGCTGGTCCCGACTTCTGTCATGCTGCTGGCGTGTCTCGGCTCCATTATTTACGCCGTGCTCAGCGCCCGCCCGCGGGTAAGCAGCAACGTGGTTACGCTCGAAGATGTCAGAAATAATCGAGCGAATATCCTTTTCTTCGGCCACTTCGTTGGGCTTTCTGAGGCGGATTATGTGACGGGAATGACCGAACTCCTGAATAACTCCAGCTCCCTCTACTATAACATGATCCGCGACATATACGGTCTCGGAAATGTGTTGCAGCGCAAGTTTCAACTTCTCCGAACGTCCTACACCATTTTCATGATCGGACTGGTGTTGGGGATATCACTTTTCATCAGCGTGTACGTGTGGATTGTAGTAACAATGGGTGCCTAACGGGGCTCGAAAGTTCGCCCATGGCCACGCGTCAAGGCGAATGCATCTATTTCGATTTGATAAAAGATGACC